>JBAUGC010000138.1:0-14056 GCA_049679485.1 Xanthobacteraceae bacterium | reverse complement strand
CGCTCATGTCTGTGTTCTCTTTAGCCCCGGATATGCAATTAATGTTGATGGCAGCCGGCGAAACTTCAAGGGCGGCGAACCCGGGGACCTGACAGCTGGCATTTGCGCTATCGCAAAGCTCGCTGCGCAGATTTGATGCAGTGGCAGTGGCTCCGGAGAAGTGATAGGGCTTTTGTTCCGGGGAAGGTCCTTGCGACAAATTGACTGTAGCGTAATCGGGAGGTAAGCGTGAAAAAAATTCTTGGTGGCGTGTGTTTGGTGGCGGGCGTTTGGGCCGGGATGTCCGGCATGACGGCGGATGCCGCCGACCTCAAGATCGCGCTCATCTACAGCAAAACCGGCCCGCTCGAGGCCTATGCCAAGCAGACCGAAGCCGGCCTGATGCTCGGTCTCGAGTACCTCACCGGCGGTACGATGATGCTCGACGGCCGCAAGATCGTGGTCCTGCGCAAGGACGATCAGGGCAAGCCGGACGTGGCGAAATCGCTGCTCGAACAGGCCTATGCCGATGACGGCGTCGATCTCGCCATTGGCACGTCTTCGTCGGGCGCGACGATTGCGATGCTGCCGGTCGCCGAAGATGCCAAGAAGATCCTGCTGGTCGAGCCTGCGGTCGCCGACTCCATCACCGGCGACAAGTGGAATCGCTACATCTTCCGCAGCGCCCGCAACTCATCCCAGGATGCCCTGTCCGGCGCCATCGCGCTCGGCAAGGGCGACGTCTCCATCGCCACTCTGGCGCAGGACTTCGCCTTCGGCCACGACGGCATCGCCGCATTCAAGGCGGCGCTGGCGGAGTCGCACAGCGCAGGCAAGGTGGTGTTTGAGGAATACGCGCCGTTCATGACCACCGACTTCACCGCTTCGGCGCAACGGTTGTTTGATGCGCTGAAGGACCGGCCGGGCCGAAAAATAATCGCCGTGCTCTGGGCCGGTCCCAATCCCGCGCTCAAGCTCGCCGACATGAAGCCGGAACGCTACGGCATCGCGCTCGCACCGGGCGGCAATATTCTCCCGGTGATGCAGCAGTGGAAGCAATTGGCCGGTGCCGAAGGCACGATCTACTATTACTACGGCTTCCCCAAGAACCCGATGAACGACTGGCTCGTGACCGAACACGAGAAGCGCTACCACATGCCGCCCGACTTCTTCACCTGCGGCGGCATGGCGGCGGCAAGCGCGGTCGTCACCGCGATCAAGAAAGCCGGCGGCACCGATACCGAGAAACTGATCGCCGCCATGGAAGGCATGGATTTCGACACGCCGAAGGGCAAGATGACGTTCCGCAAGGAAGATCATCAGGCGATGCAGTCGATGTACGTGTTTAAGATCAAGGCCGATCGCAAGAACGACTGGGATTTGCTGGACCTGGTCAGCGAAATCCCGGCTTCGGATATGCCGGTGCCGATCCGCAACAAACGGTGAGATGCAGACCGAACCGGCGAACGTCCTCGAGACGCGGGAACTGAGCATCCGCTTCGGGGGCCATCTCGCCGTCGATGCGGTGAGCTGCGCATTCCATCCCGGCAGCCTGACCGCGATAGTCGGCCCGAACGGTGCCGGCAAGACGACCTATTTCAATCTGATCTCGGGACAGCTCAGGGCGACCGCCGGGCAGGTGCTGTTTCAGGGCGCGGATATCACGACAATGCCGCCGTCGGAGCGCGCGCGCCGCGGCCTCGGCCGCGCGTTTCAGCTGACCAATCTGTTTCCTTACATCAGCGTGCACGAAAACGTCCGGCTTGCGGTGCAAAGCCGCTGTGGCGCCGGCCTTGATCTCATTCGCACCTGGCGGCAGCACACCGAGCTGATTGAGGAAGCCGACGACATTCTCCGTCAGGTCGGGCTGAGCGCGCGCCGCGATCTGCGCGCCGGCCTCCTGCCGCACGGCGACCAGCGCAAGCTCGAAGTCGCGATCCTGATCGCACTCAGGCCGCAGGTCTTTCTGTTCGACGAGCCGACCGCGGGCATGAGTGTCGATGAGGTGCCGGTCGTGCTCGACCTCATTCATTCGATCAAGGCGGGCGGCGACCGCACCATCCTTCTGGTCGAGCACAAGATGGACGTGGTGCGCTCGCTCGCCGACCGCATCATCGTGCTGCACAACGGCCAGCTCGTCGCCGACGGCGATCCGGCGACGGTGATTGCGCTGCCGGTGGTGCAAGAGGCCTATCTCGGGGCGGCGAATGTCTGATCGGCCGCCGCTGCTCACGCTCTCCGGCGTCAACACCCATATCGGGCCGTATCACATTTTGCAGGGCGTCGATCTGGCGGTGCCGCACGGTGCGCTGACCATGCTGCTGGGCCGCAACGGCGCCGGCAAGACCACGACTTTGCGTACCATCATGGGGCTGTGGCACGCCTCCGCCGGTTCGGTGCGCTTCGACGGCGCCGACATCACGGCCTGGGCCACGCCCGACATTGCTCAGGCCGGAATCGCCTACGTGCCGGAGAATATGGGCATCTTCGCCGACCTGACGGTGCGGGAAAATCTCCTGCTCGCGGCGCGCTCGGGCCCGATCGACGAAGCGCGGTTGCGCTGGATCTTCGGGCTGTTTCCGGCGCTGGAGAAGTTCTGGTCGCTGGCGGCGGGCGTGCTGTCGGGTGGGCAAAAGCAGATGCTGTCGATCGCCCGCGCCATTATCGAGCCCCGCAAACTGTTTTTGATCGATGAACCGACCAAGGGCCTCGCACCGGCGATCATCGGCAACATGATTGCGGCGTTCCAGGAGCTCAAGCAATCTTCCGACGCCACCATTCTGGTCGTCGAGCAGAATTTTCTGTTCGCCAAATCGCTCGGCGATGCCGTCGCGGTCATGGACAACGGCCGGGTGGTGCATGCGGGCGCCATGGTTGAGCTGGCCGAGGATCGCGACTTGCAGCACCGGCTCCTCGGCCTGCACCTGGATCAGCACCAATGACGGCCCGTGGCGAGCTATCGCTGCCGACGCAGCGCCGCGATTTTGCGCCGGTCCTGCTCGTGCCGCTGGTCGCGCTGGTGGCGCTGCCGCTGGTCGGGTCGCCGTCGACCTGGGTGACGCTCACTCTGGCCGGCCTCGCCATGGGCATGATCATTTTCATCATCGCCTCGGGGCTTACGCTGGTGTTCGGCCTGATGGACGTACTCAATTTCGGCCACGGCGCGTTCATTACCGTCGGCGCCTATGCGGCCGCATCGCTGGTGCCGCTCTTGGCGACTTCGCTGCACGCCGACTCGATGATGCTCAATCTGCTCGCGTTGCTGGCGCTGATCGTGTTTGCCATGGCAGTGACCGCCATCCTCGGTTACGCGTTCGAGCGTGTCATCATCATGCCGGTCTACGGCCAGCATCTGAAACAGATTCTGGTCACCGTCGGCGGTCTGATCGTCGCCGAACAGCTCATCATCGCGGTGTATGGACCAGTGCAGATCGCGCTGCCGTTGCCGACCGCATTCCGTGGCTCGCTGATCTTCGGCGACGTTGCAGTCGAACGCTACCGGCTGATCGCCGTCGTCGTCGGCCTCGTGATCTTCGTCGCCATGCTGCTCATTCTCAACCGCACCCGGATCGGCCTCCTGATCCGCGCCGGCGTCGAGAATGGCGAAATGGTCGAGGCGCTCGGCTATCACATCCGCCGACTGTTCGTCGGTGTGTTCATGGCGGGCTCAGCGCTCGCCGGCTTAGGCGGTGTGATGTGGGGCTTCTATCGCGAGTCGCTGACGCCCGGCATGGGCATGGATGTGATGGTGCTGGTGTTCATCGTCGTGGTCATCGGTGGGCTCGGCTCGGTCGGCGGCTGCTTCATCGGCGCGCTACTGGTGGCGGTAACCGCCAACTACACCGGCTTTCTCGCGCCCAAGCTGGCGCTCGGCTCCAACATCCTGCTGATGGCGCTGATCCTGCTGTGGCGCTCGCGCGGCCTCTATCCGGTGGCGAAGCGATGAACCCTGTCGGCACGATATTGTCAGGCGATCCGCCGCGCGGCCGGGTGCTGACGTTTCTGCTTCTGGTTATCCTGATCAGCCTCGCATTCGCGCCGCTGCTGTTCCCAGGCACAGTCGCACTGAATGTCGCGGCCAAGATTTGTTATTTCGTGGTACTGGCCGCGAGCTACGATCTGCTGCTCGGCTATACTGGCATCGTCTCCTTCGCCCACACCATGTTCTTCGGCATCGGCGGTTATGGCGCCGGGCTCGCGCTTTACAATTTCGGGCCGTCGTGGTCGTCGATCCTGCTCGGCACCGCCGCGGCGCTGGTGCTGGCGGTTGCGCTGGCACTGGTCATCGGCCTGTTCTCGCTGCGGGTGCGGGCGATCTTCTTCGCCATGATCACGCTTGCCGTCGCCAGCGCGTTTTCGATCCTGGCGTCGCAATTAAGCGACGTAACCGGCGGCGAGGACGGCCGCAACTTTCGGCTGCCCGCAGCGCTGCGGCCCGGATTTCACCTAGTGCTCGGGCCATTCACGATCAGCGGACATATCATCGCCTACTATCTGATTTTCTTCGCCGCGCTGATTTTATTTCTGCTGCTGCTGCGCGTCGTCAACTCGCCGTTCGGCCGCGTGCTGCAGGCGATCCGCGATAACGAGTTCCGTGCCGAGGCGCTCGGCTATCGGACCGTGGTCTACCGCTCGATCGGCAATTGTCTCGCGGCCGGCGCTGCAGCGCTCGCCGGCGTGCTGTGCGCGCTTTGGCTCCGTTACACCGGACCCGCGGTGACGCTGTCGTTCGACATTATGCTCGATATTCTGCTGATGGTGGTGATTGGCGGCATGGGCACGCTCTACGGCGCGGTGCTTGGCGCCGCGATCTTCGTTCTCGCCGAAACCTATCTACAGAACGTCATGGCCATGATCAGCCAGGCAACGGCCGACCTGCCGGTGTTGCCCGTGATCTTCCACCCCGATCGCTGGCTGCTCTGGCTCGGGGTTTTATTCGTGCTCAGCGTCTATTTCTTTCCGTTCGGAATTGTCGGCCGGCTCCGGGCGCATCGCTGACATGGCTACGAACGATGTGGAGCAAACGATGTCGGCACTCGAAGCAAACCTCGCCAAGGCGGAACAATATCTCGCGCGCTTCCGCAAGGACGGCCTGCAAAACCAGATCGGCGGCGCGGCGGTGCCGGCATGCGACGGGACGACCTTTGAGACGATGTCGCCGGTCGACTTGAAACCGCTCGCCAAAGTCGCGCACGGCAAGGCCCCCGACATCGATCGCGCGGCCAAGGCGGCAAAGCAGGCGTTCCCGGCATGGGCTGCGCTCGCCGGCGACAAACGCAAAGACCTCCTGCACAAAATTGCCGATGCGATCGTCGCGCGCGCCGAGGAGATCGCTTTCGTCGAGTGCATGGATACCGGGCAGGCGCTCAAATTCATGGCCAAGGCCGCTTTGCGCGGCGCCGAGAATTTCCGCTTCTACGCTGACCGCGCGCCGCAAGCGCGTGATGGCAGGGTGCTGCGCACCGACGGTCAGCTCAACATGACGACGCGGGTGCCGATCGGCCCGGTGGGCGTGATCACGCCGTGGAACACTCCGTTCATGCTGTCGACCTGGAAAATTGCTCCGGCGCTGGCCGCCGGCTGTACGGTCGTCCACAAGCCGGCCGAGTTTTCTCCGCTGAGCGCGCGGCTGCTGGTCGAGATCGCCGAGGCAGCCGGCCTGCCGCCCGGGGTATGGAACCTCGTCAACGGCATGGGCGAAGACGCCGGCAAGGCGCTCACCGAACATCCGGACATCAAGGCGATCGGCTTTGTCGGTGAAAGCCGCACCGGCTCGTTGATCATGAAACAGGGCGCCGACACGCTCAAGCGGGTGCATTTCGAGCTCGGCGGCAAAAACCCGGTCATCGTTTTCGCCGACGCCGATCTGGAGCGTGCGGCGGATGCTGCCGTGTTCATGATTTACTCGCTCAACGGCGAACGCTGCACCTCGTCGTCGCGCCTGCTGGTAGAGGAACGCATCTACGACGAATTTACCGCCGCGGTCGCAAACAAGGCCAAGCGTATCAAGGTCGGCCATCCGCTCGATCCGGAAACCGTGATCGGCCCGCTGATCCATCCGGTGCACGAAAAGAAAGTCCTCGAATATCTGGAGATTGGCCGGCGCGAAGGCGCGACGGTCGCGACCGGCGGCGGCAAGGTCGAAGGCCCAGGCGGCGGGTGCTATATCGCGCCGACGCTGTTCACTGGCGCGCACAACCGCATGCGCATCGCGCAGGAAGAAATTTTCGGGCCGGTGCTGACCGCGATTCCCTTCAAGGACGAAGCCGAAGCGCTCGCCCTCGCCAACGACGTCCAGTATGGGCTGACCGGATACTTATGGACGTCCGATGTGACCCGGGCGCTGCGGTTCACCGACCGCCTCGAAGCGGGAATGATCTGGGTGAATTCCGAGAACGTGCGCCATCTGCCGACGCCATTTGGCGGCGTCAAAAGCTCCGGTGTCGGCCGCGACGGCGGCAACTGGTCGTTCGACTTCTACATGGAAACAAAAAACATCGCCTTCGCCACCAGCAAACACGCGATCCAGAAGCTTGGCGGCTGAGGGAGGCGCGTCTTTAGAGGCAAGCTCACCTCGGCACATCAGCCGAACGTGAACGCGTAGGCTTGTACGCCCGGATCGAGAAATTCGATCTCGAAGGTGCGATCGGAGATCGCTCCGTTCTGCCGGATCAGCTGATAGAGCCGCTGCCCATCGACCACGCCGAGGCCGTTGGCGTCGATATCGGCGCCGTGGTTGGCGCCCGGCGCGGCGCCATCGATGCTGACCCGAAAGTGTACCGGCTTGTTGTCCGCACCGGGACCAAGCACAAGATGCAGGTCGCGGGCGTGAAATCTGTAGGCAATACGGCCGTCCGGTTTGTTGAGCGCGGCGTCCTCAGCGCCCACGGTCCAATCGCCCGAAAGGCTCCATTGATTGAGCGCAAGCGGCGCTGTGGCGTAGTCGTGACTTTCATCTTCGACAAGGCCGCCGGGGGATACGAAGTTGTCGGCGCGATTGTAGCCGACATAGGTCTCCGGCGATTTGACTTCGCTCTCCTCGGCTGCGGCTTGCGCGCCGGAAGCCGTTACCGAAACGACGTCGGTGGAATAACCCTTATCGCCGGCTTCGGCGAGAAGCCGCTGTATCACCCGCTCGGACTGGTCGTACTCGCCCTCGCCGAAGTGATGATAGCGAAGGCGTCCTTGCGCATCGATGAAATAGTGCGCGGGCCAATATTGATTGTCGAACGCGCGCCAGATTTTGTACTCGTTATCGATCGCAACCGGATACTGGATATTCAGCTCCGATACCGCGGCGCGCACATTGGCGACCTTGCGCTCGAAGGCAAACTCCGGCGTGTGCACGCCGATCACGACCAGACCGTGGTCCTTATATTTCTCGGCCCACGCCCTGACATAGGGAATCGCGCGCAGGCAGTTGATGCAGGAATAGGTCCAGAAATCGATCAGGACGACTTTGCCTTTGAGGCCCTCAGGGGTCAGCGGCGGCGAATTGAGCCATTCCTCTGCGCCTGACAGTGACGGGAAGCCGCCTTCGACGCCCAGGTTCGGCTCGTGATCGCTGGGCTTCGCCTTCATCATCATCGCCGGTCCGCCGTTCGCGGTGTTGGCGGACGGCGTCGACGCGCTCGCTCCTTCAGATGGCGGGCGAATCCGGTCGATCAGGCTTTGCTCAAGCGATGCGGTGCCCGACAGCGAAACGCGGGTCAGGAAGCCGGTGTCGAAGCCGAATGCGATGGCGGCGACGGCAATCAGCACGGCGACGCCCAACGCGCGCCTGACCCATTCCCCCACTCCAAGCGACCGCTTCATCGCTGCAAATATCCGCCCGCCAACAGCGAGCGCCAGCGCCAGCGACGTGGCTGCACCCGCCGCGTAGGCGAGCAGGAGAAGCGTGGTGCCGACGCTCGCGCCTTTGAGCGCCGCGCCGGTCAGGATGAGGCCAAGTACCGGGCCCGCACACGGTGCCCACAGAAGCCCGGTAGCGACCCCGAGCAACAACGACGGCAATATCTGCGAACCCGGGGCGCCCGCGTCACGCTGAGCGGACTCCGACAGCTTTGCGCCGAGGCCGACAAGCGGCTCCATCACGCGATCGGCGAATTTCGGAAAGATGAGCGTGAGGCCAAATACCGCAAGGAGCGCGATGGCAAAAATGCGCCCATATTGGTTGGCTTCCACGACCCAACCGCCGGCGACCGCCGCCAGGGTTGCTATGATGGCGAAGGTCACGGCCATGCCCACCAGCATTGGCAGGCCGGATTGCAGGAACGGCCGGTCGGCGCGGGCGAACACAAACGGCAGCACCGGCAGAATGCAGGGGCTGACGATGGTCAGCACGCCACCCAGATAGGCCAATACCAACAACATCATCACCGCCCTCCTGGCGCACCCTCAAGCAATTGCCGGGGCACCGCATACGAAGGTAGCGCTATGTTGTCACGGCAATAGCGGGGGTACACATACATTTGATGGCGGTGGTACACATCAAGCAAAAATCCGTGCGTTCGATCGAAATGGTGAGCCCTGCGTACCGCACAGATCTGAGGCAGCCGGTCAAGCGCCGCGTGCGCTGGTCGTTTCACCGTCGTGAAATATAAACTGAATGTGGTTCTCATCCTCGATCGTGAAAGCAAGCACAATGGCAAACGATAACAGCATTCCCAAACGCCCGCTCGGTTCGTCCGGTATCGCGGTATCCGCGATAGGGCTCGGCTGCATGTCACTCTCCGGCGTTTATGGCGAGAGCAGCGACGATGGCGGAATAGCAGTCATCCGCGAGGCGTTGGATCGGGGAATCGCCTTTCTCGATACCGCGGACATGTATGGCTTCGGCCACAATGAGGAGCTCGTCGGCAAGGCGATCAAGGGGCGCCGCGGCCAAGTCGTGCTGGCAACGAAATTCGGCAACCTCGGCGGCCGCGACGGCAAGATCGTGGACGGACGTCCGGAATATGTCTTCAGCGCCTGCGAGGCCAGCCTCAAGCGCCTCGGCGTTGAGGTTATCGATCTCTATTATCAGCACCGGGTCGATCCGAGCGTGCCAATTGAGGACACGGTTGGCGCCATGTCCCGGTTGGTTGAGCAAGGCAAGGTGCGCGCGCTTGGCCTGAGCGAGGCCCGTCCGGAGACCATCCGCCGCGCACACGCCGTCCATCCGATCGCCGCGGTGCAAAGCGAATTCTCGCTGCTATACCGGACCGAAGCCGAGGAGACACTGCGCACAACACGCGAGCTGAAAATCGCTTTTGTCGCCTATGGTCCGCTCGGCCGTGGGTTACTTACCGGGGTGGTCGAGGATCCGGACAAGATCGCCAACACCGATGCCCGGCGCCGGCATCCGCGATTTGCGGTGGAGAACCTCGCCCACAACCTGGCGCTGGTCCATCGCATCGACGAAGTCTCCCGCCGGAAGGGATGCACGCCCGGGCAGCTCGCGCTCTCCTGGTTGCTCGCGCAGGGTGAAGACATCGTCCCAATTCCCGGCACCAAACGAAAGGAACGACTCCTGGAAAACATCGGAGCGATTGCGATCGATTTGACCGCCGCCGATCTTGCACAGATATCGGCCGCCATACCGGCCGGCGCTGCCGCAGGCTTGCGCTATCCGGAGGCGCAGATGAAGAGCGTGTATCTCTAAACTGGCGCTCACCGCGCCTTAAACTTAGCGGCTTCTTCCGAGCCTCGGGTCGCGTTGCCGGCGCTGTAGGAATGAGCTCCGGTGCCGGCAAGCTTTCCCTTGTCGACAATCAGGTATTCGTTGCGGATCGGACGGTTCTCGAACCAGCATTCGAGAATCTCCCGCGTACCGGCGGCATAGCGCGTCTGCGCGGAGAGCGAGGTGCCGGAAATGTGCGGCGTCATGCCGTGATGCGGCATGCTCCGCCACGGATGGTCTTTCGGCGCCGGCTGCGGAAACCAGACGTCTCCGGCATAGCCCGCGAGTTGGCCGCTCTCCAGCGCGCGGACCACCGCGTCGCGATTGCAGATCTTGCCGCGTGCGGTGTTTATCAGATACGCGCCCCGCTTCATGCGCCCGATCATCTTGTCGTCGAAAAGATTCTCCGTCTCCGGATGAAGCGGAGTATTGATCGTGACCGCGTCGCAGGCCGGGACCATATCGGCGGTCGACTTATGGAAAGTCAGGCCGAGCTCTTTCTCGACGCTTTCCGGCAAACGGTGCCGGTCGGTGTAGTGGAGATGCATATCGAAGGGCTTCAACCGCCGCAGCACGGCGAGGCCGATGCGGCCGGCGGCGACCGTCCCGACATGCATCCCCTCAATGTCGTACGAACGCGCGACGCAGTCGGCGATGTTCCATCCGCCCTTTACCACCCACTGGTATGAAGGAATGTAATTTCGCACCAGGCTGAGAATCATCATCACCACGTGCTCGGCGACGCTGATCGAATTGCAGTAGGTGACTTCGGCTACGGTGATGCCGCGGTCGATGGCGGCCTGGAGATCGACATGATCCGATCCGATGCCGGCGGTGATGGCGAGCTTCAGCTTCGGCGCTTTGGCGATCCGCTCCGCTGTCAGATAAGCCGGCCAGAACGGCTGCGAAATGACAATTTCGGCGTCGGGAAGCTCCCGATCAAAAGTGGAATCGGTACCGTCCTTGTCGGACGTCACAACGAGCTTGTGTCCCTGGCCTTCCAGAAACTTGCGCAGCCCCAATTCGCCGGACACGCTGCCCAGCAGATGGCCCGGAACGAAGTCGATCTTTTTCGGGGTCGGCAAAGTCTGGCCGCCGGGGTAGTGCGTCAGCTTCGGCAAGTCGTCGCGAACGTAGGACTTCGGATAGCCATCGACCGGATCATCGTAAAGTACACAAACGATCTTCGACATTTTGTTTCCTCCCGCCGCGCAAATCGACGTTCGCGCGGATTAAAGTTTTGACTAGCCCGGCACGGCGCCTCGCGGCAGGGGCAACTCATCGCTTCGAAAAGCCTCTCGACTTGCCGGGTGTTCAGCCGGTCTTGATCCAAACCGCCTTGACGTTGAGATATTCCTCCATCTGCTGGAGTCCAGACTCGCGGCCGTAGCCGCTCATCTTGTAACCGCCGAACGGTACAGCGGGGTCCATGGCCTGATAGCAGTTCACCCACACCGATCCGGCGCGGATCGCGCCTGCCAGGTGATGCGCCTTGCTCACGTCCCGCGTCCAAACGCCGCTGCCGAGTCCAAACATCGTGGCGTTGGCGCGCCGCACCAGTTCGTCCATGTCCTTGAACGGTATTGCCGAAATCACCGGGCCGAAAATCTCTTCCTGTGCGATCCGCATGTCGTCGCGAACATTGGCGAAGACGGTAGGCGGCACGAAATAGCCTTTTGCCAGCGGGCCGTCAGTCGCCCGTTCGCCGCCGGCGAGTGCGCGCGCACCTTCTTGTTTGCCAAGGCTGAGATAACCGGTCACGCGCTCCAGCTGTTGCTCGGATACCAGCGGACCGATCTGCGTCTCCGGGTCGAGCCCATTGCCGACCCGCAGCCCCTTACCGAACGCGGCTACGCGGCCGACGAATTCGTCGTACACCTTTTGCTCCACAAAAAGCCGGGTGCCAGCGCTGCAAATCTGGCCGGAATTGGCGAACACCGCCATGGCGGCACCGGGCACAGCGGACTCGATATCGGCGTCGGCGAATACGATGTCGGGAGATTTGCCGCCGAGTTCGAGCGATACCCGCTTGAGGTTGCCCGCGGACGCTCGCACGATCGACTGTCCGGTAACGTGCGAGCCGGTGAACGCCACCTTATCGACGCCGGGATGCGCAGCCAGCGCTGCTCCCGCCGTCTCGCCGTATCCGGGCACGACGTTGATGACGCCCGGCGGCACTCCCGCTTCCAAAGCCAATGCGCCGAGGCGCAACGAAGTCAGCGGGGCTTCTTCGGCCGGCTTGAGGATCACGGTGCAGCCGGTCGCCAGTGCCGGCCCGATTTTCCAGATGGACGCGCCGAGCGGACCGTTCCACGGAATAATGGCGCCGACGACCCCCACTGGCTCTTTCAGTGTGTAGGAGAAGATCTCGCCGGGGAGCGAATTCTGTATCGTCTCGCCATGCAGCGACGTCGCCTGGCCGGCGTAGTAGCGCAGCATGCCCAGGACGCGCTGCCGCGTGGCCCTGGTCCGGCTGATTGGAGCGCCCATGTCGAGCGTATCGAGCGAGCTGAGGTCGTCGAAGTTACGCTCGACCAGATCGGCCAGCTTCAACAGGACCTGCTGGCGTTCATATGGCTTGAACTTGCTCCAGGGACCTTCGAATGCTTTGCGGGCCGCCGCGACAGCGCGGTTGATGTCCTCCGCGTCGCCTTCGGCCACCGTCGCCAGCAGTTCGCCAGTTGCCGGATTGCGGCTTTCAAAATGTTTGCCGGAGGCGGCGTCCACCCATTTGCCATCGATCAGCATTTGCTTGAACGAACCTTCCGCAAAGGCGTGGCGGGTCATGGAGATAGTCTTTGCCTGTGCCATTTCCGTACTCTTTTCTCAGTCAGGGTTCTTGGTTGTCGAATGATCGCGTAGCGAGTCGGTTTGCAGGAAATAGTAGCTGCCGTCTTACAACGCCATCACGACCGACTTGACCTCGGTATACAGATCGAGGACCTCGCGGCCCTTTTCGCGCCCCCACCCGGATTGCCGAAAACCGCCAAATGGCAAAGCGGGATCGATCGAGCCGTGCATATTCACGCCAATCGTTCCGGCCCTGATCTTGCGGACCATCTGATGGGCGACACTGAGATCGCGCGTCCACACACTTCCCGCCAGCCCATACATGGTCCTGTTAGCTTCCTTGGCGATGCGATCGAGATCATCGTCATCAAATCGCATTGCACAAAGAACCGGGCCGAAAATTTCTTCGCGGATGACCGACATTTCAGGCCGGGTGTCGGTCAGGATCGTCGGTTCAATGAAATAGCCTTCGTTACCGATGCGATCGCCGCCCGTCACCACCGTGGCGCCGTCATTTTCTCCCTGCTCAATATAGCCGGACACCCGCTCAAGCTGCTCCTTGGATACAAGCGGCCCCATCTGCGTGCCATCGCTCAACCCGTGACCGATGCGGATTTTTTTTGCCTCGGCCGCAACGCCCGCGACGATCTGATCAAACACGCGCGTGTGGGCATAGAGCCGCGACCCGGCGGCGCAGACCTGGCCGGAATTGGTGAAGATCGCGCGAGCCGCTCCGGGAACTGCTACATTCATGTCGGCATCGGGAAAGACGACCACCGGCGACTTGCCGCCTAACTCAAGCGATACTTTCTTCAGGTTGCCGCTGGCGGCCTGAATGATGAGCCTGCCGACCTCGCCGGAACCTGTGAATGCGACCTTGTCGACGTCGGGATGGGCGGCGATGGCGGCGCCTGCTGTTGGACCGAAGCCGGGCACGATATTGACGACCCCGTCCGGTATTCCCGCCTCCTGGATCAGTTGAACGAGACGCAGCGCAGTCAGCGGCGTCTGCTCGGCCGGCTTGAGTACGACCGTACACCCGGTCGCCAGCGCCGGCGCGAGCTTCCAGCACGCCATCATGATCGGCGAATTCCATGGGATGATCTGTCCGACCACGCCAATCGGTTCTCGGACGGTGAAGGCGTGCGTCTTGGGAGCGGTCGAGAGCGATATGGTCTCGCCGGTGATCTTCGTCGCCCAGCCCGCGGTGTATCGAAGCGTCTCGCAGCCAAGCATGAGATCGACGTTGCGCACATTGGTAACGGGCTTGCCGTTATTGAGCGATTCCAGCTCGGCCAATTCGGCGGCATGCTGCTCGATCAGTTCGGCGAGCTTCCACATCATCCGGGCGCGGTCGCTTCCGGTCGTGCGCGTCCAGGGCCCGCTCTCGAAAGCCGCGCGCGCGGCGGCTACCGCCTTGTCGACATCGGGGGCGTCGCATTCGGCGACCTTGGCGATCACCCGTCCCGAGCCGGGATCAAAGGTGTCGAACGTCTTGCCGGATTCGGCGTCGACCCATTTGCCGCCGATAAACGCCTGATGCTTTCGCGCAAGAAACTTCGACGCCGCCTCGCTGAGCTGAGGGTGAGCAAGCGGTATGTTCATGATGCGACCTCATTAGTCCTA
>JBAUGC010000137.1:0-4322 GCA_049679485.1 Xanthobacteraceae bacterium | reverse complement strand
TGATCGCCTCAAGCGCCACCTTGGCTTTGAACTCAGCCGAAAACCGTCTCCGCGTCCTCATCGTGGTTCGTCCTCCGCATCGGCGAATCCACCTTAGCCGGCTGTCTCAGGAAGTGGGACCACCTCTCTGCGCAGGTCGCGTGGAACCACGCACATCTCAAAAAAGCATGCGTACCGGGCTCAGTGCCGGTTTGGAACGATTCATAAACAGGGGCCCATTGACCTTTAGGTAAGGGCCTTTACTGGTCCAAGGCAAAGCGCCAACTCTTGTTTTGGTTCACGTGTGGGACATGATCTCAATGACCTTTATGCGTATCACTGTCGACCCAAATCAAATGGGCGGCACGCCTTGCATCCGCGGTTTGCGTGTTCCCGTCGCGGCGGTGGTCGGAATGATTGCCGATGGCATGGCGGAAAACGAGATACTGGCCGATTATCCCGATCTCGAACCCGACGACGTCCGTGAGGCGCTGCGCTATGCCGCGGAGGCTGTGCGTGAACGCAAACTTCCGTTGACTGCCCCTTGAAACTTAGTGAGCAGCTCCGGTGAAACGCGCGGTCAGACTAGAACTAAGCGTTCCCGTATTTCACTCTGCCAAATCCGCGGGCTACTTAACCTCGACATCCTCCCAGAAGCCGAAACGGCCGCCGACCTGCGCCATCTGCGGCTGCGGTTTTTCGTACGACCAGGCCGCGCGACCATGCCGCTTGCCGTCAATCACAACGTCGTAGAATTGGACGCCGTGAGGACAGGCCAGGTCGTCCTTGGTCTTTTCGACCTTTTCCAGCCAGTCCAAGCGCACCGCGGTACTCGGGAAATACTCGTAGCCGTGGGCCGAAACGATGTCGTTACTTTCGGCCACGACGTGGCCATTGACGCTTGCCTTCATGATTGCCGTCTCCGTTTTGCTAGGACTTCCATCCACTATCTATTCATTCCGCGGCCGAGGCCAATGGCACCTCGCGTAATTGCGAGAAGCCGTCATCCGGCACCACCTCGACACGGCGGCGGTGGAAAACGTTGAGCGTTGAGCGGTGACCGATGGAGACTACGGTCGTGCCTTTGAGCCGCTCCTGCAGCAACCGGTACAACACCGCCTCGGCGGCTTCATCGAGCGCCGCCGTCGCTTCGTCGAGGAATAGATAATCCGGCGCGGCCAATAATGCACGCGCGATCGCAAGCCGCTGCTGCTCGCCTTGCGACAGGATGTGGTTCCAGTGGTCTTCTTCGCCGAGCCGCACGACCAGTTCCGGAAGCCCGACGGCGGCCAGGGCCTCGGCAATTTTGGCGTCGCCAAATGTGCCGGCCGCAGCCGGATAGGAAACAGACGTCGAAAGCATCGCCACCGGGAAATATGGCCGCTGCGGCAACAGCATCACCTTCGCTCCCTCCGGCACCGTTACGCGGCCCGAACCAAACGGCCAAATCCCGGCGATGGCGCGGAACAATGTCGATTTACCCGCGCCAGATGGGCCGGTGATGAGGACACGCTCACCAGGCGGAAACGCAACATGCTCGACGGCGATAATCGGCTCCCCGTCGGGCAGGCGCACATTGAGGCGGTCGGCAGTGAACACGGCGCCATCGCCGCGCCGCACGACTTCGATCGCAGGCGGCGTCACCGCGGCGGCGCGGCCCGCCGCAATCGCATCCTCAAACCCGGTCAGGCGTGCGATCACCGAACGGTATTCCGCGAGTTCGATGTAGATGTTGATGAAGTAGGACAGGGCATTCTGGACACTGTTGAAGGCCGATGCGGTTTGCATCAGGCCGCCAAGCTGCATGGCGCCTGAGAAGTAGGCCGGGCTAACGACCAAATAGGGAAAGATCAGCGCCACCTGCGTGTAGCCCTGCGTGAAGAAGGTCAGTTGCTTCTGCCGGCGCATGATCGCGATCCAGTTGCGAAACACGTGTCCGAAGCGACTGAGGTGGCGCTCGCGTTCGGCCGTCTCGCCGCCGAGCGAAGCGATCTGCTCGGCGTTCTCGCGGGTTCGCACGAGATTAAAGCGGAAATCGGCCTCGACCCGCTGCCGCTGAAAATTGAGTGGGATGAGCGGCCAGCCGATCAGGTGCGTCAACACGCTGCCGACGATAGCGTAAATCAGCGCCGCCCAGACCAAATACCCCGGGATGGTGAAGCCCGTACCGAACAATTGGAGCGGCGCCTCCTGCGACAGCGTCCACAAAATGACGATAAACGCGGAGAGCGTACCCAGGGCATTGAGCAGCCGGGAGCCGATCGAGAGCGTGCTCTCGACAAACATTCGCAGATCTTCGGCGATGCGCTGATCCGGATTGTCGGCGGCGTCGCCAAGAAGCTGCATGCGGTAGTGATTGGCGGCATCAAGCCATTGTCCCAGATAGTTTTCCGTCATCCAGCGCCGCCAGCGGATTTGCAGCCACTGACCGAGGTAGACCTGATAAACCGCGATGACGGTATTGGCCGCTGCGATCACGCAGAAGAACAGGATGGCGTTGACGAATGCGTTCCAGTCCCGATCCTGCAACGTGTTGTAAAAGCGGTTGTACCAAAGATTGAGGATGACCTGGAGCACCACAAGCGCAAGCTCCATCCCAACCACGGCGAAGAGCAAGAGGCAGCCCGCCTTGCGGTCGTCGGACCGGAAGTATGGAAGGGACAGCCGCCAGATCGTGGCGATTGTCGAAACGAGGCTTCTCACGTAGGACCTCCGGTGATTAGCGGCTTCAGACTTAAATTCAACACCGCGCGATCAATATCGCGTTGCAATAAAGAACCGCCGGGTAGCTCCCTCATTCCAAAATTTTGCCTCCGGGCATGCAGCTGCCGCTTGCAAACATTGGAATCGCAATATTAGTGTGTCCGGGGGCGTGACAAAAAATCTCGTTCGTTTGATGTCCATACGGCGCAGCACGACGACCTTGGGGCATCGCGCTGATACATCAAAACGATAGACGCCAACGCAAGGCGCTATTGGGGGGAACCGTCGATGTTTACGCAAATTCTGGATCCGACCGGGAATCTGTTCGTGACCTGGCTGGTCGCGCTGGTTCCGGTTTTGCTGTTGCTGTTCCTGCTTGCCGGGCTGCGGATGTCCGCCTGGCTTGCCGTGCTGATCGGCTCGATTGTCACCTTTCTGCTCGGGCTCTGGGTCTGGAAGATGCCGCTGGCCGACGGGGTGCGCGCCTATCTCTACGGCTCGGCCACCGGGATTTGGAATGTCGACTGGATCACTTTTTGGGGAGTGATGCTGTTCAATACCCTGGTCACGACCGGATCATTCGACCGGCTGCAGCGCTGGCTGGTCCAACAGGGAACCCGCGATGTGCGGGTGCAGACCATCCTGTTTGCCTGGGCGTTTGGCGCATTGCTCGAAGGTCTTGTCGGCTTCGGTTATCCGTGGGCCTTCGTTGCTCCGATCCTGATCGCGATCGGAATACCCGATCTCGACGCCATCCGGGTGGCGGCCATCGCCAACAACGCGCCGGTTTCCTACGGCGCCTTGGGAGCGCCGATCATCGCGCTTGCCACGGTGACCGCAGGAACCCTTGGCATGACGTTCGTCGAGCTGTTGCCGATCTACTCGGCTTCGGTCGGCAAGATCGTTGCCATCCTTGCGCTGCTGCCGCCGTGGATTCTGCTCTATCTGGTGTCGGGCAGCAAAGGCATGTGGTCGGCTTGGCCGCTCGCGATCGTCGGTTCGCTTGGCTACATCGCCGGGCAATTGCCGACCGCGGTTTATCTGGGGCCGTATTTGCCGGACGTGATTGGTTCGATCGTCTGCTTTGGTGTCCTCCTGCTCCTGCTCAAGGTCTGGCGTCCGGCGCAGGTTCTCAGCTACGGCGGCGCACCCGTGACCGGCGACACACAGGCGGAGGCGCACGGTCTGTCGGCCGGCGCCGTCGGAATGGCTTGGTTACCGATTGCAATCCTGATCGTGGTCGTTGTCGCCTGGACCGGACCTTGGTCGAAGCTGCCGTCGATCGTTGCGCTCCATCGCGATGTTAGCGCCACGTCCGGCCTGCCCGGCGGGGCTCCGATTCGCGCCATTTTTAACTGGACGCCGTTTGTCGGCGGTTCGGCGATTTTGGCGTCCTGGATCATCACGGTGATTGTGCTGCGCGTCAGCTTCGCGCAAATCGGCGCGATTTTCGCCAAGACCTGGTCGCAGATGTGGGGCGCGTGTCTTGTGGGCGTTTTCATCTTCGGCCTAGCCTATGTGTTCAACTACTCGGGCATGGCGGGATCGCTGGCGAGCGCCTTCTCCAAGCTCGGCGTCGCCTTCATCATCGTCGCGCCGCTCCTTGGTTTCATCGGCGTGGCCCTGTCGGGCAGTAATAC
>JBAUGC010000136.1:0-3166 GCA_049679485.1 Xanthobacteraceae bacterium | reverse complement strand
CCTCGGTATAGCCATCGGCGAGATTGCGGAAGGTTGGCGCGCCGCTCGGGCCGAGCAGCATCGCGACTTTGCCTTCGCCGCCAATCGCCTTTGCGGTCCATTCGGCAATGTCGCGGCCGATCTGTTTTTCGTCCATGGCGACGTGAATTGTCTGATTGGGCGAGGTCGAGCCGCGCGCAATCGAGACAATCGGAATGTTGGCCGCCTTGGCCGCGTCATAGGCGGCGTTGACGCCGACTGCGTCGATCGGCGAGATCAAAATCCCCTTGACGCCGCGGGCCACGAGATCCTGCACGCCGTTGATCTGCTTGACCTTGTCCTCGTTGGCAGAGACGGTGGCGACGTCCCAGCCAAGCTCGCCGGCGCGGGCGCGAATGCCTTTGAGCATCACGATGTAAAACGGATTGTCGTCCTGGGCGAGCGACACGCCGATGGTGATTTTTTGCTGCGCCGGCGCGGGCGCAACGCCATAGCCAATCGTTGCCGCCAATACGGCCAACGCCAGCGTGGCGGGACGAAGGTTCAGCATGGCAGGCTCTCCTCACTAGCGGCGCGAGCGTAGCCGATCTGCCGCCGCTGCCGCAATGATGACCGCCCCGATTGCGACCCGCTGCCAATAGGAATCGACGTTAAGCAGATTGAGGCTGTTGCCGAGCACAATCATGATGAAGACGCCGATAATACTCTTGTAGAGAGTGCCCTCGCCGCCCTGGAGGCTGGCCCCGCCCAGCACCACGGCGGCGATGGCCGTGAGTTCGTAGAACTCGCCCGCGGTCGGCTGACCGGACTGCAACCTAGCCGCAAGCATCACTCCGGCAACGCCGCCCAGCGCCCCGCACCATACATAGGTCGACGCAACGATCCGGTTGACCGGAATGCCGGAAAGAAACGCTGCCTCACGGTTGCCGCCGGTGGCGTAAATCCGCCGCCCGTAAGGCGTGGCTGCCATCACCCAGGATAAGACAATCAGCAGAATGGCGGGGACCCACACCAGATAGTGAATCCCCAAAAAGCGCGCCGATCCGAAGGCAATGAATGCCGCCGGTAAGCGATCGTCGCCGACCGGGGCTCCGGCGGTGACCAGGTAGACGAGCCCGCGCACCAGCACCATCGTTCCGAGCGTGGTGATGAACGGATTGACGCCAAGCTGGGCGATGATCACGCCATTCACGAGTCCGACCGCGATGCCGGCCGCGATCCCGGCAACGACGCCGGCGACCAACCCGAATTGCACCATCGCCATGGCGGCGACGCAGCCGGCGAAAGCAACGGTCGATCCCACCGAAAGATCAAAGCCGCCGCCGACGATGACGAATGTCATGCCGATGGCAATGACCGCCATGATCGAGGACTGCACCAGAATGTTGGTGAGGTTGAGCGGCGAAAGAAAACGATTGGTCAGCAACGCGGTGACGAGGCACAGCACCAACAACGCGAGCAGCGGAATTTGACCGGTGAAGTTGAAGCGTTGTAGCGACGGCGGCATGTTCATCCGCCGATTGCGGCATGCAGACGTTTCTCGTCGAAGCCGTCGCCGCGCTCCACGCTGTCGGTGATGTGGCCCTGGTGCAACGCCAGGATCTTGTCGCTGATCAGCGTGAGTTCGTCGAGTTCACTTGAGCGCATCAGAACGCCGCCGCCGCGTTTGGCGAAGTCGCGGATCAGGACGTGAATTTGTGCTTTCGCCGCCACGTCGACGCCCTGGGTCGGTTCTTCCAGCAACAGCACGCCCACTTCGCGAGCCAGCCACTTTGCCAGAATGACCTTTTGCTGATTGCCTCCCGACAACGCCGAGACGGGCAGGCGAGGCCGTCGCGGGCGGATGTCCAGCGCTTCCATCAATTGATCGACCAGACTATCGCAACGCGCGCGGTCGATGACGCCGCCGCGCGCCAGCCGGTCAAGGCTTGGCAAAAGAACGTTGTCCCGGACCGACAAGTTCATCACCAGACCCAGCCGGCGCTCGCCGGGCACAAAGCCGATGCCCGCGCGGACCGCCGCCGCAGGGCTTGCGATACGCCGCAGCGTCCCATTACGCCGCACATCGGTCGCCGCGCCGCCAACCCCGAACAGCCGCCGCAACACTCCGCTGGCGCCGCTACCCAGGAGCCCCGCTAGCCCGATCAATTCGCGGGCGCGCAGACGAATGGCGTCGGGGCGGGTGACCGCGTCTTCGAGCAGTACCTCGCCGGGCGACAGCGCTTGCGTTTCGATTTTCGCCGCCGCGCGGCCGGTCATAGCTGCAACCAAATCGCCAACTTTGAAGTCCCCGCGGCGGCTCGTTGCCGCAACGCGGCCGTCGCGCAGCACGATGCATCGGTCGGCGAGCGCCACCACCTCATCGAGCCGGTGCGAAACGTAAACGATCGCCGTGCCCTGACTCTTCATCCGCGCCAGCACCGCAAACAATCGCTCAATCTCGCGGGTCTCGAGCGCCGCGGTAGGCTCGTCGAGAATGAGGACCTGGCACTGCTTGCGCAGCGCTTTGGCGATCGCGACCAGCTGACGTTCGGCGAAGCTGAGACGATCGACGCGGCCGTCGGGATCAGGAGCAAAGTCGAGCTGCGCCAGTTCCGCTCGCGCCTCACGGCGCATGCGCACACGGTCAACAACTTTGACGCCCAACCGGCGCCGCAACGGCGGGTCGCCGAGCGTCAGGTTCTCAGCAACGGACAATGCAGGCACAAGCCGCAGTTCCTGCGGGATGGTGACGATGCCTGCTGCTATCGCGTCGCGCGGGCCGCTAAAGTGAAAGGCTTGCCCGTTGACCGCGATTGCGCCGTGGTCGGGCCGGTGCACCCCGCCGAGAATACGCACCAGCGTCGATTTGCCGGCACCGTTCTCGCCGACCAGCGCATGCACTTCGCCGGGAAGCACGTCGAAGTCGACGCCATCCAGCGCGCGCGTCGCGCCGAATTGCTTGGCAAGGCCGCTGACGCTGACCGCCGGGATGCTCATGCATGCCGCGCGTCGGCCTTAGCGCGGCGTCCGCGCGATGTGAAACTCCCTGCGAAACAATATCGCAAGTTGATGACTTCGGACATTGCAGGGCACCTTGTTCACGGGCGTTCGAGTCGAACCATAGCAAGAGATTTTGCGCGATAACAGGGAGCGCGGTTCGGTTGCAGTAAGCAACCAAACTTTGACTCAACCTACGCGGCTATCC
>JBAUGC010000135.1:0-8932 GCA_049679485.1 Xanthobacteraceae bacterium | reverse complement strand
GACGATGGCTGGCAAAGCCTGGACGAATTGCCGCCGTTCAAAACCAGCGTGACGGTCGACGCCTCTCGAAAGGTCATCACCCGCAACGACTCGCCTGACATTTCGTTCGATCGTTCAATCAATCCGTATCGCGGGTGCGAGCACGGCTGCGTCTATTGTTTCGCGCGGCCGACCCACGCCTATCTCGGTCTCTCGCCGGGGCTCGACTTCGAGTCGAAGCTGTTCATGAAGCCGAACGCGCCGGAATTGCTGGAGCGCGAATTGTCGGCGCCGGGCTATGTGCCCAAAGTGATCGCCATCGGCACCAACACCGATCCGTACCAGCCGATCGAGCGCCAATACAAGATTATGCGCGGCATTCTCGAAGTCTTGGAACGAGCCGGTCATCCCGTGGGCATCGTCACCAAATCGGCACTAGTGCTGCGCGACCTCGACATTCTGGCGCGGATGGCACAACGCGATCTCGTCAAGGTCGCCATTTCGGTCACGACTCTGGATGCAAAACTGGCGCGGACCATGGAGCCGCGGGCCTCGACGCCGCCGCGGCGGCTCGAAGCGCTGCGGCAATTGGTGAAGGCAGGCGTGCCGGCCTCAACGCTCGTCGCCCCGGTCATCCCGGCGATCAACGACGCGGAGATCGAGCGCATTCTTGAAGCCGTCGCGGCAACCGGCGTGCGTAACGCCGGCTACGTATTGCTGCGCCTGCCGCTCGAAGTGCGCGACCTGTTTCGGGAATGGCTGATGGCGAATTTTCCGGACCGTTACCGTCACGTCTTCAAGCTGATCCGCGACATGCGCGGCGGCAAGGATTACGACTCCACCTTCGGCAAGCGTATGACCGGAACCGGCCCAATTGCCTGGATGATCGGCCGCCGCTTCGAAGTCGCCTGTGAGCGGCTTGGCTTCAACACGACCAAGGTGTCGACGACGACCGCGCACTTCCGCCCTGCACAGGCGGCATCGGCGCAACTCAATCTGTTCGGCTGATGATGTAGCCGGCCCGGGCGACGTCGCTTTCCCCGCAATTCTTCTGCCCAAGCCCTTCGCATTGCGGACCGGGCTCTGCCGTGGTCATCATGCGGCATGAGTCGCAAGGAAAGCGCGGCGCTTCGCCTGCCGCTCGACGAAGAAATCATTCGGCCGACGTTCCGCCGGGAGCGCACGGCACTCAAGCGTGGAGTGTGGCCGGTTGCCGGGTGCGACGAGGCTGGGCGCGGCCCGCTTGCCGGACCTGTGGTCGCCGCGGCGGTCATTCTCGATCCCGACAACGTGCCCCGCGGCCTTGATGATTCGAAGAGGCTCACCCCGGAGCGCCGGGAAATTCTGTACGAGCGCATCTGCGCTCGTGCCCAGGTTGCGGTTGCGATGGCGCCGCCGTGGCGCATCGATCGCGACAACATTTTGCGAGCCTCGCTCTGGGCGCTGGCGCGGGCGGTGGCGTCGCTGCCGGTAAAGCCGCGCCTGGTTTTCGTCGATGGCCGCGATCGCATTGATGCAGGCTGCGACTGCCAGGCGGTTATCGGCGGCGATGGGCTGGTGGCTTCGATCGCGGCCGCTTCGATCGTCGCCAAGGTGACGCGCGACCGCCTTATGACCCGTCTTGGTGCAGCCCATCCGGGCTACGGCTTCGAGCGCCACATGGGCTACAGCGTTCCCGAGCATTTCGCTGCCCTCGACCGGCTTGGTCCGACGGTTCATCATCGGCGGTCGTTTGCGCCGGTCGCCGATGCACTTGGCGAACTCGCGGGCGACGCGGACGACCTCGCCGCCGGCATATTGCCTCTCTAGGTGTCCAGCTTTATACGGCACCGCCGCCCGGTCATACCGGCCGGCGCCTGATTTCGCGGATCGGATTGCCGATTGGCGGCGAACAGCATCGCGCGGAGTCCGATGTTTCACGTCCCACTTTATTTCGAAGCGCTGCGCACGCGTCCGGTTCTCCTGTTCTGGCTGGTCACGCTGGCGCAGGCGGCGGTGTGGATTGTAGTGCCGCTGTTGTTTTACTCGGCGCCGCCCGGAGATCTCGTGGAGGTGCTCGCCATCGGTCATGAGTTTCCCGTCGACGGCAATTTCGGACCGCCGCTGGCTTACTGGCTCGCAGAGATCGCGTTCCGCGCCGCGGGTTTGTTCGGCGTTTATGCGCTGTCGCAGATTTGTCTGATCGCGACGTATTGGTGCGTGTTTGCGCTCGGCCGCGCGATCGTTGGGGCCACGCACGCCATCATGGCCGTGCTGCTGATGGTTGGCATTGCCGTGTTCACGGTGCCGACGCCGGATTTTGGCCCGCCGATCCTGGCGATGGCGTTATGGGCCGCAGCGCTGCTGTTCTATTGGCGCGCCGTGATGGAGGGCCGGCAGCGATATTGGTTCGCGCTCGGCGCCGCGGTGGCGCTGCTCCTCTTCACTAGCGACGCTGCGCTCGTTCTTCTCGGCGCGCTCGCCCTGTTTACCGCAATGACTAGGCGAGGCCGTACGGCGCTTGCCACGATCGCCGCGTGGATCGTACTGACGGTGCTCATCTTCGCGGTGTTTGCCCACGTCTTCTGGCTCGAACGCGCTGCCGGGCTGATGCCGACATTGGAGCGCTTGCGCGACGCCGGCATTGCCGGTGCGAATACATCGGCCTGGTTGCGCCTTCTCGGCGCGCTCATTATCGCCCACGCTGGCTTGGCGGTGATGATCGTGCTGGCGAGCGGCTGGCCGCGAACCCGGACCAGTCCGGCTCCTGCCATTGCGCGCGCGCCGACCGCGCCTTCGGCGATCACTTACGTCAAGGTTTTTGCCTCACTACCGGCTTTGCTGGTCACGATCGTTGCCGTGCTGATCGGCGATCGACTGCCGGTCGGCGGCGCAGCGCCGGTGCTGGTACTGTCCGGTCTTGCGATTATTGTCGCCGCCGGCGACAGCATCGCACTGCATCATCAGCGCATTCTAGGCTTTGCCTGGACCGGCCTGTTACTGGTGCCCGCGTTGTTAGTCCCGGTTGCGATCATCGTTCTGCCTTGGGCGACCGGCACCGATCTGAGAGTGGCGCAGCCGGCCGCCGCCATGGGCCGCTTCTTCGCCGAAACTTTCGAACGCCGGACCGGCCACCCGCTCGCGATCGTCAGCGGTGATACGCGCACCGCCGCGCTGGTGGCGCTGTCCGCGCGAAGCCGGCCAAGTGTGTATTTTGCTACCGAACCACTAAACTCGCCGTGGGTGAGCGCCGCGGATATCCGTGAAAGGGGCGCCATTGTTGTCTGGCCGGCAGCCAACACCGATCCCGCGCCGCCACCGGAGATCAAGACAAAGTTTCCGGATCTCGTTCCCGAAGTGCCGCGAACATTCGAACGTCCGGTGCGAGGCCGCCTGCCACCGTTGCTGATCGGTTGGGGCATGATCCGGCCGGCCAGCGCTTCCGCATTGGTGCTTCCGGCGCCGCAGTGACCGGTTCGCCGCTGTCTCAGCGCCGACGGATCGAGCGTTGCCTTATCCGGCCAGAGCTTTTTTCAATGCCAGAAAATCCCGCCAGGCGAGCCGCTTCTGCAGCGGACTACGCAGCAAAAATGCCGGATGGTACGTCGCGATGGCACGGATCTCCCGGGTGCCCGTGTCGAACTTGAACCATCGGCCGCGCGTTCGTGTGATCCCTTCCCTGGTTCCAAGCAGGGTTTGGGTTGCCGGTTGGCCGAGGCAGACGAGGATGTCCGGGTCCGCAAGCTCGATCTGACGGCGGATGAAGGGCAGGCAGATCGCGGTCTCTTGGGGCGTCGGCGTCCGATTGCCAGGCGGCCGCCACGGCACGACGTTGGCGATATAGGCGCGGGTACGATCAAGTCCGATGGCCGTCATCATCCGGTCGAGTAACTGTCCTGACCGGCCGACGAAAGGAATCCCGGTGATGTCCTCATCCCGGCCTGGCGCCTCTCCCACGAACATGACACGCGCCTCGGGGTTGCCGGCGGCAAATACCAGTTGGGTGGCGGTGGCGCGCAGCATGCAGCCCTCGAAAATTTCGAGCAGGACGCGTAATTCGTCGAGGTTCTGAGCGCTTTTGGCGGCATCGCGCGCTGCCATGATAGCCGTTTCCGGTACAGCCGGGACGGCGGCGGCGGGCGGCGACGTCGCTCCGGCGACACCGCTTTCCATCGCTGCGCGGGGAGGGGATGGCGACGGGGACCGTGCCACAGCAGGCGGTGGCGGTTGAGGAACCTCGTCGGCGAAGCGGTCGACAGGCTCCTCGCCGACCAGGGCATCGACCCCGGCGTCGAGGTAGAAAGCAACAAGCTCGCGGACGCTTTTGGCTGCGGAATTCATGTTGGAACTGGATTTATGGACGATCCATTTAGTCTATGCGAGGGATGAAAGCATGAAATATGGCGTTTCAGTCGGACCCGGGAGCAGGCCATGAATGCAGCGGATCTTCCGGCTCGCGAGGCGATGGAGTTCGACGTCGTTATTGTTGGCGCCGGGCCCGCCGGGCTTGCCGCTGCGATCAGGCTCAAGCAGCTCTCACGCGACACATCCGTTGTCGTCGTTGAGAAGGGCTCCGAAGTCGGCGCCCACATCCTCTCCGGAGCCGTCATCGATCCGATCGGGCTCGACCGCCTGGTTCCTAAATGGCGCGACGAGGAAACGCCGCTCGGCACCGCCGTCACCTCCGACCGCTTCTACGTGCTGGGGTCCTCCGGTGCGGTGCGGCTGCCGAACCTGCTGCTGCCGCCGCTGATGAACAATCACGGCAATTTCATCGCCTCGCTCGGCGATGTCTGCCGCTATTTGGCGCGGAAGGCGGAGGCGCTTGGCGTCGAAATCTATCCGGGCTTTGCCGCAGCCGAGGTGCTGTTCGAGAACAATGCGGTTGCGGGCGTTGCCACCGGCGACATGGGCGTCGGCAAGGACGGACATCACAAGGCAGGTTTCACCCGCGGCATGGAGCTGCGCGCCAAGTGCACTTTATTTGCTGAGGGTGCGCGCGGCAGCCTTTCCAAGATGCTGATCGAGCGTTTCGGCCTCCATCAGAACCGGCAGCCGCAGAAATACGGCATCGGCTTGAAGGAGCTGTGGCAGGTCACGCCGGATAATTTCCGCAAGGGTCTCGTCCAGCACACCATGGGTTGGCCGCTCGCCAACAACACCGGCGGCGGTTCGTTTCTCTATCACTTCGGCGATAATCTGGTTTCAGTAGGCTTCGTCGTCCACCTGAACTACCAAAATCCCTACCTTTCGCCGTTTGAAGAATTCCAGCGCTTCAAGACCCATCCGCTCGTGCGCGGCACCTTCGCCGGCGGCAAGCGGATTTGCTACGGCGCTCGTGCAATCACGGAAGGCGGCTGGCAGTCGGTGCCGAAGCTCGCCTTCGCCGGCGGAGCGCTGATCGGTTGCGCCGCGGGATTTATGAACGTGCCGCGGATCAAAGGCAGCCACAACGCGATACTCTCCGGGATGCTGGCGGCCGAGCATGTCACGACCGCGCTCGCCGCCGGTCGCGCGCGCGATGAGCTTACCGACTACGAAGCGGCGTGGCGCGGCTCACCGATCGGGCACGATCTTTGGCGGGTGCGCAATGCCAAGCCGCTGTGGTCGAAACTTGGAACGGTCGCGGGTGTGGTGCTCGGCGGTTTCGATATGTGGACCAACACGCTCGGCTTTTCGTTGCTCGGTACGCTCAAGCACGACAAGCCTGATTTCGCCACCTTGAAACCGGCGGCTGACTGCCGCCCAATCGCCTATCCAAAACCTGATGGCAAACTCACCTTCGACCGGCTCTCCTCAGTCTATTTGTCGAATACCAATCACGAGGAGGACCAGCCGGTTCATCTCATCGTGCGCGATCCGGCGCTGCAAGAGGCGTCCGAGCACGATGTCTATGCCGGACCGTCGGCGCGTTATTGTCCGGCGGGCGTTTATGAATGGGTGGAGGATTCAGGCCAGCCGCGTTACGTGATCAACGCGCAAAACTGTGTCCACTGCAAAACCTGTGACATCAAGGATCCCAATCAAAACATCAATTGGGTTCCGCCCGAGGGTGGCGGTGGCCCGAATTATCCGAATATGTGACCGTCGCCGGCATCCGCCGCTTGGTCTTGCGTCGAATTAGCCCACTGGTGTTTGCCGTGATTTCGCCGCCCTTCGGGCCTAACGACGTGGCGTCCTTGCGAGGGCATGGCAAAAAGGTCATTCTCGCGCGGCGGTTGGGGTGCGGCCGCCTGATTCCCTGTTTGCCGGCCTGGATTGTTCATGGAGCTATCGTGATTTATTCGCTGCTGCCCCGGCACGCCGCCATCGCTGGCGCCGTTGTCTTGTTGAGCCTGCCATCGGCGTTCGCCGCCGAGACCCCCACAACGCAGGAGATCGCCCACGCGACGGCCTCCGGCAGCTATCTGGCGGCACGGCACGCCGGTGTCGAGCGCGACTCCGGCACGGCGGCGGCTTACTACCTCAATGTTCTCAAGGCAGATCCGCGCAACGCGGACCTGCTCAGCCGCACTTTTCTTTCAGTCCTCACTGAGGGCGACATTGATGAGGCCGGCCGGCTCGCCGATCGGCTGATCCAGCTCGACCGCAACGATCGCATTGCGCGGCTGGTGATCGGTGTGCGGGCGCTCAAGCAAAAGCAATACGGCTCCGCCCGGCAGAACTTCACCCAATCGGTGCGCGGTCCGGTTACCGACCTCACGGCGGCGCTCCTGTCTGCGTGGGCGCTATCGGGCAGCGGCGACAGCCGCGCCGCGACGGACGCCTTGGACCGGCTCTCTGGCCCGGACTGGTACGCAATTTTCAAGGACCTGCACGCCGGCATGATCCTCGACTTGGCCAACAAGAAAGACGCCGGCAAGCGCTACGAACGCGCATACAAGGCCGATCCGATGGCGCTGCGGACCGTGCAAGCCTACGGCCGCTATCTGTCACGAACCGCCGGCAAAGACGACGCGCTGAAGATCTATCAGGAGTTCAACAAAGCCGTTCCCGATCACCCGGTGATCGTGCAGGAGATGAAGGAAATCTCCGCCGGTGACAAACTGCCCCCGCTCGCGGATTCGGCGCAGGCCGGCGCCGCTGAAGCACTCTACGGGCTTGGTGCTTCGATCGGCCGCCGCGGCGGCGAAGATCTGGCGCTGATCTACTTGCAGCTCGCGCTCTATCTCGAGCCGACGCACGCGATGGCGCTGCTTTCGCTTGCCGACCTCTACGAGTCGCTCAAGAAGCCCGAGCTTGCGATCAAAGTGTACGATCGTATCGCCCCGTCGTCGCCTCTTCGGCGCAACGCGGACATCCAGGTCGCCTCTGATCTCGATTCTCTCGATCGCACCGACGAGGCCAAGAAGCGGCTCGAGCGCCTGGTCGGCGATCATCCCAAAGATACCGAAGCGATCATGGCGCTCGGCAATATCCTGCGCGGCCGCAAGGATTTCGCTGGATGCGCCGATGTCTACAGCAAGGCCATCGGCAACCTCGCGACGCCGGAGAAAGCTAACTGGGTGATGTTCTATTTCCGGGGCATCTGTTTCGAACGTTCAAAGCAGTGGCCCAAAGCCGAGGCTGATCTGAAGAAAGCTCTGGAGCTCTATCCCGACCAGCCGCTTGTGCTGAATTACCTCGGTTACTCCTGGGTCGACCAGGGCACCAATCTCGACGAGGGCATGAAGATGATCCGTCGCGCCGTCGAGCAACGGCCGGACGATGGCTACATCGTCGACTCGCTGGGCTGGGCGAATTTCCGCATCGGGAATTACGACGAGGCGGTGAAGGAACTCGACCGCGCCGTCGAGCTCAAGCCCGACGATCCAACCATCAACGATCATCTCGGTGATGCGTATTGGCGCGTCGGCCGGGCCCTGGAAGCGCGCTTCCAGTGGTCTCACGCCAAGGACTTGAAGCCAGAGCCCGAGGACCTGCCGAAGATCGAGCAAAAGCTCAAAGTCGGTTTGCCGGACGATACGTCCTCGGCGGCCGACGCGGCCAAGCCCAAGAAGGCCGGCAACGGCGGCTAAGGAGCGTCCTTGCCCGTTCCGCTGGTCGAGAACGCGCCGGCCAAGGTCAATCTGACGCTGCGAGTGCTCCGCCGCCGTGACGACGGCTATCACGAGCTTGAAAGTTTGGTGGCGTTCGCCGACTTCGGCGACCGACTAAGCTTTTCGCGCGGCGGCGATCTCAAGTTGACGGTGCGCGGCCGGAGCGCGGCGCAGGCAGGTGAGGGCGAAGACAATCTCGTGCTCAAGGCGGCGCACGCGCTCGCCAAACGTCGGCCGGCGACCATCCTTGGCGCCTTTCGTCTCGACAAGAAATTGCCGGTCGCTGCCGGATTGGGAGGCGGGTCGGCCGATGCGGGCGCGGCGCTACGGCTCATCGCCCAGGCGAACGGCCTCCCAGGCGACGATCCGAACCTCTACGCCGCGGCGCGCGCCACCGGCGCCGATGTGCCGGTCTGCCTCGACCCACGTCCTCGTATCATGCGTGGTATCGGCGAGATGCTTTCCGCCCCGCTGGCTTTGCCTAAGCTGCCGGCGCTGCTTGTCAACCCGGGTGTCGCCTTACCGACCAAAGCGGTCTTTGCCGAATGGACGCCGACCGGTGAGCATGGGACTGCCGCTGATCTCGATGCGATTGCAAAGCTTTCAAGCCGCGATCAAGTTTTGCAATTTCTCGGCACGCAATCGAACGATCTCGAACCGCCAGCGGTCGCGGTTCAGCCGGTCATCGCCGGAGTGCTCGCGGCGTTACGCGAACTCGCAGGATGCAGGCTCGCGCGCATGTCCGGATCAGGCGCGACTTGCTTTGCTCTCTTCGCCGCTGCCGCGGCGGCACGCGAAGCGGCGAACATAATGTCTGGCAAATTTCCGCTTTGGTGGGTGAAGGCGACGACTCTGAACTAATGCGTCCGCGCAATGCAGAAATCGACCGTTTCGGCCAGCGCCGATTTCATCTGCGAATCGGGGAACAAGGCGAG
>JBAUGC010000134.1:0-7981 GCA_049679485.1 Xanthobacteraceae bacterium | reverse complement strand
GCATACCGGTTTTCGCCGGTCGATTAAGCAATCCCCCCGTGGCGGCATCTACACGTCGACATCGCCAGTCGATCATGTCCGGCGGCGTTTTGCCTATCGCCGCTTTGGTGCGACGCCGCTTTATCTGACGAGCGGCATTGCGACATCGGCCATCTGGGATGAGCTGATCAGGACGATGGCTGCGCATCTGATCTACGGCATCCCGGTAACGCTGATACTTTTTTTGGCGCTGTTTGCTGTTTTGCGGAGAACCGGCCGTCTCTACGCAGAGATCGACCGACGCTCGGCGGCTGAAGAAGCTCTTCGCCAATCGCAAAAGCTCGAAGCCATCGGCCAGCTTACCGGCGGCGTCGCTCATGATTTCAATAACCTGCTGACCATCATCATCGGCAATCTGGAGTCCGCTCAGCGCCAGATAGAATCGTGGACCGAAGGCGCACAGGTCAAACTCGCCCGCCGCCTCGACAACGCCATGCAGGGAGCACAGCGCGCCGCCACCCTTACCAAGCGGCTCTTGGCGTTCTCCCGGCAGCAGCCGCTCAATCCCGTCCCGCTCGACGTCAATCGCGTGCTCAACGGGCTCGCGGAATTTCTGCGTCGTTCGCTCGGCGAAGACGTCTCACTCGAGATCGTCGGCGGCGGCGGCGTTTGGCCGGTCGAGGCCGATCCCGCCGAGCTTGAAGCCGCGGTGCTCAATCTCGCGCTCAACGCCAGAGACGCCATGCCGAACGGCGGCAAACTGACCGTGGAAGCGAGCAATTCGTATCTCGACGAAGCCTATTGCAAGCAGAACGGAGATGTCCGCCCCGGACAATACGTCCAGATCGCAGTGACCGACACCGGCTCCGGAATGAGCAGGGAGGTCGTCGAGCGCGCCTTCGAACCATTCTTTACGACCAAACAGTCCGGACAGGGCACCGGGCTTGGCCTCAGCCAGGTTTACGGTTTCGTCAAGCAGTCCGGCGGCAACGTGAAGATCTACAGCGAGATTGGAGAAGGCACCACGATCAAGGTCTATCTGCCCCGGTTTGTCGGAAAATCGCTGGCGTCAGAGGAGATCAAAGGCGAGCCCAGCCGCGGAAGTTCCGGCGAATGTGTCCTCGTCGTCGAGGACGATGCCGACGTACGCAGCTACGTCGTGGAAACACTCAGGACCCTTGGCTACAGCGTACTCGAAGCCGCAGACGCCGAGGATGCGCTGCGTAAGTTGCGCGAACACAACAGCGTTAACCTGCTTCTCACCGATGTGGTCATGCCCGGGATGAACGGGCGGAAGCTCGCAGAGGAGGCAAAGCGGGTTCAAGCTTCCCTGAAAGTTCTGTACATGACCGGATACTCGCGCAACGCTATCGTCCATCAGGGTCGTCTCGACCCCGGTGTGGACTTGCTTCAGAAGCCACTCACCAGCGAACAACTGGCTGCAGCCGTTCGCAAGGTGTTGGACGCCGTAAGCATCAATGCCTGAATACCTGCGGCGTCAGAGCTACCAGCGTTGTACGGCGGGCCTCCAACCCGATTTCAAGCCGCCGGAACCACCCACTTGGAACCAACTGAATTTACCGCGATTGAGTCGTGTGGGGCGCGCTTCCGAGGGGCATCGGATGCCAAGCGTTTTGATTGTCGAGGACGAGGCGCAAGTCCTCGCGCTGGCAGAATCTATGCTGCAAGAGGCCGGCCATGCGACCATATCGGCAAGTACCGTAGCTGAGGCGCAGGCGATCATCCATTCGGACGCCGAGCTTGATCTGGTTTTCACCGATATCGGGTTCGGGTGGCGGTGAAGCCAAACGCAACGTTCCGGAAAGGGCATTACTTCTTGTTCGGGGCCTGCAGAGGCGCCGCGCGTTTTTCGACGAAATCGCGCAGGCGCTCCACCGATTCGGGCGGCCGTTGCATGGAGGTATTGATGTATTCCAGGAACAGGCCATCATCGTGCGACAGATCGTTGACGCGCGGCAGGACGTTGGTGATCTGCCAGTTGGTGAGCGGGGTGTTCTGGGCGACGCGAGCGGCGAGCTCCTTGGCCTTCGCCAATGCCTGGCCCTGTTCGACCACATAGCGCGCGATGTTGAGCCTCTCGGCCTCGTCGACTGACAATATGCGGCCGGTAAGCATCATGTCTGCCATTACCGAATAGCCGACGATGCGCTGAACGCGAACCGAACCGCCACCGCCGACAAAGATGCCGCGTTGCCCCTCCGGAAGCCCAAAGAACGCGGTGCGATCCGCGACCCGGATGTGGGCCGCAGCCGCAAGCTCAAGCCCGCCGCCGACCACCGCGCCGTGGAGTGCGGCGACAAACGGAATTGGGCCGCGCGCAATGATATCGAACACGGTGTGCCAAGCATGATCGCGCTTTTTACGGGGCTTTGGCGTCGCAGGATCCATGTTTTTGAGGAGTTCCGCGAGATCCAGACCAGCCGAAAAGTTGACGCCATGGCCGAAGATCACACCCGCGTCGGCCTCGTCGCCGGCGCGCACGACCGCGTCGCGCAATTGCATGACCACATCGTTGTTGATGGCGTTCCGTTTCTCGGGCCGGTTCAAACCGATGACCGCAACTGCGCCGTCAAGCTCATAGGTGATAAGTTCAGAGGACATCGATCCAGTTCCTTTGCAACGCAGCTAAGTGGAAGTCCCGCGGCTTTCGCGCCGGTTCGAGGGCGCCTCAATGAGGTAGTGGTGCTCCGCCGCCCGTGATGATCAGGGCAGCGAGCGCCGTGGCACCATGACCGGCGGGATGCACCATCAGCGGATTGACATCGACCTCGGCGATGTCGGATCGCGCGCGCATCAGGCGGCCGACCGCCGCTGCGGCGGCCGCCACCGCCCTGACGTCGACCGCTGGTGAATTACGGAACCCTTGCAGCAGCTTTGCCGTCTTGAGCTTGCCAAGCTCCACAACGATCTCGTCTTCCGTCAGATCCGGCGGCATCAGCCGCACGTCGCCGAGAGCCTCGACCCAGATACCGCCAAGTCCCACCATCAACACCGGGCCCCATCGCGGATCGCGGCGGGCGCCGACAGCAAGCTCAAGCCCCCGCGGCGACATCGCTTCAACGAGCACGCCGTCAAGCTTCAAGTCTGGCTGCGCGCGCTGGACGTTTTCATGCAGTGACGTCCAGACTTTGCGCACTCCATCCGCATTGGCCACCCCAAGCACGACGCCGCCAGCCTCGGTCTTATGCTCAAGCCTGGCGGCTTGCGCTTTCATCGCGACCGGATAGCCGATGCGGTCGGCAATGCTGACGGCCTCCTCGACGCTGCGGGCGAGGTCGCCCGCCGGCACTTTCAGACCAAGCGCCGCCAGCACCTTCTTGCCGAGCCACTCGGGTTGCGGGCCTTGGCCGAGCTCCGGAATCTGCACCGGCGCAAGTGGCACGGCTTGGCGCCGCGCCAAGGCGAGATTGCGATTGCCATAAGCAATGACCTTCCCCATCGCCCGCAGCGTCCGATCCGACGACCGAGACAGCACCACATTGTTCTTGAGCACGGCCGCCATGAATTCGGGTGCGAGCGGCAACGCGTCGCCGAGAATGGCCAGCGCAGCCGGCTTGGTGCTTATTTTGCTCGCGGCGATGATGCCTTCGATATAGATGACGGAGTGGCGCGGGCTCGTGGGCGGAATCGAGATGGCGAGACCGCTGATGGCGGGATCGCGCAGCAGCGCTTCCACGCAAGTCTGCAGCAACTCCGGTTGCTGGATCGTCTGCGTCCCGAGGTCGAGCGGATTCTTCGGTGGCAGGAACGCCGGCAATAACGGCGTGAGGTGATTCAACGTTTCAGCCGACAGCGGCGGCAAATGAACCCCAATGTCCTCACAGAAGTCGTGGGCGATACCGCAGAACGCGCCGGAAAATGTCAGAACGCCGAGATCGCCCTTCGACGGCTTCGGAAAGCGAGCGAGGATCTCGCTCACATCCATAAGCTCGTCGAGTGTGTCGACGACAACGACGCCGGCATGTTCGACCAAGGTCCGCATCACCGCGTGGTCGCCGGCAAGCGCGCCGGTGTGCGAGCGAGCCGCTTCCTTGGCCTTGGCGCCGCGGCCAGGATGCATCATCACGATCGGCTTGCCGCGCCGCAACGCTTCGCCGGCGATGTCGAGGAATTCCTGCGGACGCCGAATATCCTCTGCGTAGAGTGCGATGACCTGCGTTACCGGATCGTCGAGCAGATACTGGATGAAGTCGGCGAGGCCGAGGCCTGCCTCGTTGCCGGTTGAAATCCAGCATGAAACCGGAACACCGCGCGTGTTCAGGCCGCTCTGCAAATGGCTGCCAAGCCCGCCGCTTTGCGCCACAATGGCGACGGCGCCGGTCGTGCCCGCGGGCAGACGTGGCGTAGGCTGCGGCGAGAAGAACACCGCGGCGAAACCTTCCGCAAAGTTCATGAAGCCGAGGCAATTTGGTCCCACCAGCGCCAGCCTACCGGCTCGCGCGATTTCGCCAATCCGGTCCTGCTCGCTGACACCGTCGCTGCCGACTTCGGCGAAACCGGACGCGAAGATCACTGCGACTTTCACCTTGCGCCGCACGCAGCCTTCAACCGCTTCCCTGACGGCGCCCGCCGGCAATGTGAGGACCGCGAGATCCACACCCTCCGGAATATCGTCGATGCTCGCCAGCACCTTGCGGCCTTCGATATCGGTGCTGCTTCTGCCGACCAGATAAACCGGGCCGCTGAACTTGTTGTTGCCGAGAAGTTCAAGAACGACCCGTCCCGCCGAACCCGGTTTGGCAGAGACGCCGACGATTGCGACGCTGCGCGGGCGCATGAGAGCGGTGATGGCGGCAGACGCCATACGGTGGCGGTCGGTTTGAACGTTCGACGTCATGTTTGCACAGGTCTCCACATGGATTGTTTAGTCAGGTTCGAACCGTACTGCCTGAAAGTCATCGCACCGGGAAATCGAAATAAGTATCTGGAAACGGCTCGTGCGATAGCGTGAAATGCCACCACTCCTTAGCATAAGGCCGGAAACCGTGGCGCCGCATCACTGCGGCAAGTACGGCGCGGTTGGCCTTGGCATCCGCACTGATGCTCAGCGCGGCCGGCCAGGATCGCGGACTGAAAAAATCGAACGGCGTTCCCATGTCGAGCTCATGGCCGTCGGCGCGCGCGAGCGTCAGATCGATGGTCGAGCCACGGGAATGGCCTGACCGCGAAGAAATGTAGCCGTCGCGGAACAGCCTGGTTTTGTCTACGTCCGGATAAAATTCCTTTTTGGCAACGGTGTCGTTGAGATCGCGCGCCCAGCGAACGAAATTCGCCACCGCACGGGTCGGGCGATAGCAGTCGAATGCTTTGAGCACGAGGCCGCGCGGCGCCAAGTCGCGCGCCACTTCCGCAAGTGCCGCAGCGGCCGGCTGGGTCAGCAAACAGCGTGGCGCTTCGTAACCGGCGATCGGCCGGCCGACGAAATTATGCGATCCGGCATAGCGGCCATCGACGATCAGCCCGGGGACGACCGTGGCGGCATCGACGAAAGCGGCCGGGCGATTCTGTGACCAGGCCGTGTGCGGCATGCTGGCGAGCAGCACGGCAGCGAGCGAATAGCTGATGGCCTTCAATTCTGCCCCACGGATTGGGGCGGAAAGGCAGGACCGACGATCGGATCCGACGTTAACCCCCCAGTAACCATAAACCAGGCACATTTTGCCGGGGAGGTCATAGCGTATCCACTGCACCTTCGGGGGCAATTTTGGACGCGAGCGCGGCTCCCATCATCCGGGCCGGCGGCCCACCGGCCGCCGTGCACAGCTTTGAATCACGTGACCGCAGTCGACGGGAACGATCAACCGACATGACTGAGGCAACCTCAGCACAGGGCGGCGAAGGATCCTTGGCGCTCTCGCGATTGAGCGACCTCGGGACCATGCTGCGGCGGAGCGACATCGGGCTCGCGGTGGGCATGATGGCCATACTCGTGGTCCTCATCCTGCCGCTGCCGGCGATCTTGCTCGATTTTTCGCTGGCCATCTCGATCACCTTTTCGGTTCTGATCCTGATGACGGCTTTGTTCATCCAGGCCCCGCTGGAATTTTCCGCGTTTCCGACCGTGCTGCTGATCGCCACCATGTTGCGGCTGGCGCTCAATCTCGCCTCGACGCGGCTGATCCTGGCTCACGGGCATGAAGGAACAGCCGCCGCCGGCCACGTCATCGAGGCGTTCGGCCATTTCGTCATGGGCGGCAACTTCGTCATCGGCATCATCGTGTTCACGATTCTGGTGATCGTGAACTTCGTGGTCATCACCAAAGGCTCGGGCCGCATCGCGGAAGTGGCGGCGCGCTTTCACCTCGATTCCATGCCCGGCAAGCAGATGGCCATTGACGCCGATCTCTCGGCTGGCCTCATCGACGAGAAGGACGCACGCCGGCGGCGCAAGAATCTGGAGGACGAGTCCGGCTTCTTCGGCGCGATGGACGGCGCCTCGAAATTCGTCCGCGGCGACGCCATCGCCGGTCTTTTGGTCGTGCTGATCAACGTCATCGGCGGCATGGTCATCGGCATATTGCAGCAGGGCCTGACTTTTGCAGAGGCAGCCCAAGCCTACACGCTGCTCACCGTCGGTGATGGCTTGGTGACACAGGTTCCGGCGCTCATTGTCTCGATCGCCGCGGGTTTATTGGTCTCCAAGGCCGGAGTCGCCGGCGCCGCCGACAAGGCGCTGCTGAGCCAGTTCTCGGGCTATCCGAAAGCGCTCGGCATGTCGGCCGCGGTCATGCTGGTAATGGCGCTGCTGCCGGGCATTCCGATGATTCCGTTCGTTGCGCTTGGCGGCGGCACCGGAACCTTGGCTTGGCTGATCGACCGGCGGCACAAAAAGGCCGTCGCGGCCGAGGAGAAAAAGGCCGATCTCGCCAAGCCGGCACCTGCGGAAGAGCCGATGTCGGCGACGCTCAAGATGGACGATCTCAAGATCGAGCTTGGCTACGCGCTGTTGCCGCTTGTCAATGCGCCGGACGGCGGCGACCGGCTGACCGAGCAGATCAAGGCGTTGCGCCGTTCGCTGGCGATCGAAATGGGCTTCGTCATGCCCGCGGTCCGCATCCTCGACAACGTTCAGCTCGACGCCAACACGTATGTCATCAAGATCAAGGAGGTGGAATCCGGCACCGGCAAAGTGTGGCACGGCCAGTACATGGTCATGGACCCCAGCGGCAAGCAGGTCACCCTGCCAGGCACCCACACGACCGAGCCTACGTTCGGCCTGCCCGCGACCTGGATCGATGCGGCGCTCAAGGAAGAAGCTTCGGTCATGGGCTACACCGTGGTCGACGCCGCGACCGTGCTCGCTACTCACCTCACCGAATTGATCAAGGCCAACATGTCCGACCTCCTTTCATATGGCGAGGTGCAGAAATTGCTCAAGGACCTGCCGAAGGAACAAGGCGAACTGATCAAGGACATTGTGCCCGCACAAATCACTGTCTCCGGAATCCAGCGCGTGCTGCAAATTCTGCTCGCCGAGCGCGTCTCGATCCGCGATCTCTCGACCATTCTCGAAGGCATCGCCGACGGGCTCGCATCGACCCGCAACCCGGCGATGCTGGCCGAGCACGTCCGCGCGCGGCTCGCGCGTCAGCTTTGCGCCCAGCACACCAGTCCCGCCGGCTACCTCCCGATCATCGCGCTCACCGCCAGGTGGGAGCAGGCTTTTGCCGAATCGATCGTCGGCCAGGGCGACGACCGCAGCCTTGCCATGCAACCATCCAAGCTCACCGAATTCATCAATCTGGTCCGGGAAAAATTCGAGCAGGCGGCGCGGGACGGCGAGGCGCCGGTGCTGGTCACTTCGCCGAATATCCGGCCGTTCGCGCGCGGCATCATCGAACGCTTCCGCGCCCAGACCAGCGTTCTCGCCCAGTCGGAGATCCACCCGCGGGCGCGCTTGAAAACCGTCGCCAGCATTTGATCACGGCGCTACCGAGAGGCCGACGACTTTATGTCGCTCGATCAGCCGGGCGACGAACCC
>JBAUGC010000133.1:0-6520 GCA_049679485.1 Xanthobacteraceae bacterium | reverse complement strand
GCCCCGGGCCGACCGCACCAGCCCGGCGGCAATCGCGACGCCGCCAAGCAGACAATGTTCCGGGTGATAGCCGGGAAGCACGACCTGAAACAACGCGTCATGCCGCCGCGTCAGCCGGCTGAACGTGGCAACGATGCCGACACCGTAGTTCTCGTAAAGACCGTGAAACTCGCTGACCGGGCCTTCCTCAATATGCTCGCCGGCATCGAGGGTGCCTTCAAGCACGCATTCGCAATGCGCCGGCACCAGGAGATCGGAGCTGACGCAGCGAACGACGTCGAGCGGTTCGCCAAGGAGCGCGCCGGCGACTTTCAGTTCGTCGTCGCCCAGTCCCAGATAGAGACAGGAAGCGACCAGCACCGCCGGATGGTTGCCGATGCAGACGGCGACATCGAGCGTTTCGCCGCGCTCGTGCGCTTGCCGCGCCAGCACGGCCAGATGATGGTTCGGCGCAATGCCGACGAACGCGCGGTTACCGCCGAGCGGCATCAGCCGCGCGATCGAAAGATTGGTCTGACCCGTGCGCCGATCCTTGGCGACGATGGCGCCAGCAGTGATGTAAGGGCCGCGCTCGTGTTCGAAGAAACGCGGAATTGGCAGTTCGTCTATTAGCACGGGATCGACGACGATTTTCTCCTGACACGGCGCCGACTTCAGCATACGGTGCACCAGCGGCGCCTCGATCGCCGCAATGATCGCGCTTTGCAGCTTCGTTTGCGTCGTCCGAAGCCCCATTGCGAACCGCGACAATGAATTGAGCAGATTGCCGACGACCGGCATCTGGTGACCGCTGATCTGTTCGATCCGCAACGCGGGTCCGGCATCCGCCTCCGCCAAACAGGCCGCGATCTCGAAGTCCGCGCTTACCGGCTCGCGGATCGAAGCCACCTGACCGGCTGACTCGAGCGTGACAATGAACGCACGCATCGACTGCAAGGAAGCCGCGCTTCCGCGCCGATCATCTTTCACATCGCGGCCGGTCACGTCGTCCATCTGACTACCTAAAAACCGATCAATCGCCGGATTGCCATGGTGCGCGCCCGCGCGACTTAAGACAATTGGAAGTGATTGATGCCCTTGTCGCGGGCCTCCGCGATCGCCTCCGGGTATCCGGCGTCGGCGTAACGCATCACGCCAAGGCTGGTGTCATTGGTCAGCGCCAGGCCAAGGCGCTGCTCGGCCTCGCCCGTTCCATCGGCGATCACGGTCACGCCGGCGCTGATCATATAACCCGAATAGCCGCCGCCCCCGGAATGAATTGCCACCAGATCGGCTTGCGACGAGCACATCGCCATGGCGTCGAGAAGCGGCCAGTCGGCGATGGCGTCAGAACCGTCGCGCATCCGCTCGGTCATGATGTTCGGGTGCGCCATGGCGCCGGCATCCAGATGATCGCGGGTAAATGCGATCGGCCCGGACAGCGCGCCTTCCCGCACGATGCGATTGACGCCGAGCGCGAGCGCGGTGCGCTCACCATGTCCAAGCCAGGCGATACGCGCCGGCAGCCCCTCGAACGGCACATGCTGCCGCGCTAATGCGATCCAGTTGGCGAGGATGCGGTTATCCGGAAATGTCTGGAGCAGATAATCGTCGATCTTACGGATGTCGTCGCGATCGTTGGCGAGCGATATCCAGCGGAACGGGCCAATGGCGCGCGCGAACAACGGGCGCAGATACGCCTCGGTGAAAATCTGAATGTCAAAGGCATCTGTTACGCCGCCGTCGCGTGCCTGGGTGCGGATCAGATTGCCATTGTCGAACACGACAGCGCCGGCCCGTTTGAAGCCGAGCATTGCACGGACGTGGCGGACGATGGTGGAACGGCTCTCCTTCATAAGAGTATTCGGATCGTCCCGCCGCATGCGCCGCACTTCGTCCAGACTCCGGCCTGACGGGATGTAGCCGTAAACGAGATCGTGCGCCGAGGTCTGGTCGGTGACCACATCAGGGACAACGCCGCGTACGAGCAACGTCTCATACACGTCGGCCGCGTTGCCAAGAACGCCGATCGACGTGGCGCGGCGCTCGCGCTTGGCCGCTTGGACCAGCGCCAGAGCGTCGTCGAGATCACGGGCGCGGTGATCGAGGTAGCCGTTCGCAAGGCGTTTGGCGATGCGCTCTTCGTCAATCTCCACGCAAAGAATGACCGCGCCGGCCATGCGTCCGGCAAGCGGCTGCGAACCGCCCATCCCGCCGAGCCCTGCCGTCAGGATAAAGCGGCCGACAAGACTGTTGTTGAAGTGGCGCTCGGCAATGCGGACAAAAATTTCATAGGTGCCCTGAATCACGCCCTGCGAGCCGATGTATTGCCAATCGCCGGCCGTCAGCCCGCCCCAGCAGATCAGGTTACGCTTCTGCAAATCATAAAAGTTCTCCGCCTTGGCCCACTGCCCCACCATATTGCAATTGGCCATGATCACGATCGGCGCTTTGTCGTGGGTTTTCAAAAGACCAATCGGCTTGCCGGATTGAACGACCAGCGTTTCATCGTCCGACATCGTCATTAGCGTTTCGACGATCTTGTCGTGGGAGGGCCAGTCGCGTGCTGCTTTGCCCAAAGCCGCGTAGACCACGAGGTTGTCCGGGTCTTCGCCGACCGCGAGCACATTTTCCAGAAGCCGCAGCAGGCCTTCCTGGCGCCAGCCGCGGCAGCGCAGGTTCGATCCCGATGTGACGCCGAAGTGTTTGTTCATCGCGACTCAAGCCAGAGCGTAGCGCGCGATCGGAATGCCGAGCGCCGCCTCGCACACGGGATACACCGCAGGGTCTCTTACCGACGAACTCAACGGCAGGTGCGACTTTTCGATATGGAAGACCGAAAGCTCCACGCCCTCTTTGATATGACCGACGCTGACCGGCCGCCCGTCGGCGCCCAATGTTGTAATCACGTCGGGAAATGTCGCCAGACGCGAATTGCCCTCATCGACCGCCATGTATTCGTTCATGACGTGGAGCACGAGATCGCGCGCGCCGCAGCGGATGGTAATGTTGCCGATATCGAATGCGCCTTCGGTGTAGGTCACGGCTTTGCGCGTGACTTTTCCTTCGCCGAGGATTTTCCCAGAGGTTGCGTGACAGATCGCTTCGATCACCGCGCGGCCGCCTTTGGCCTCGGCTGCCATGATCGCGTGTCCAAGTTCGAGCGCGCGCGAAATGCCGCCAAGCGCCGCGTGCTTCTTGACATACGAAGCGCGCACCGGATTGCGGCAACTGGCAATAAAGCCACCGGACATATCGGCCGCCTTGCGCAGGATTGGCGAAATTTTGGCCGTGGCGCCGCGCGCGACGAGCTCGATATAAGAATGACTGGCGCGATGACCGCCGACCGCAACCTGGATGGTCGCCTCGGGACTGCTTGCCATCCCGATCGAGCCCATGTCGCCGGTCGGATGGGCGCGGATGTCGCCGACCGCGTCGACGACTTTGGTGCCGAGCAGTGCCGACGGCAGCCACGCATTCATGGTGCTCGACATACCGTTCTGGCCGATCATCAGTCCGTAGACCGGCGCGCCGAGCGCGTCCTGCAGCATCTCGACCGCCTTGACGTAATCGACGCCGAGCATTTGCCATTCCGTAGTGCCGGCGGGCGCGCCGATTGCAGCGGCGGTGGCGATGAAGGCGTCGTCGGGCACTTCATCCATGCTCACCAGCTCGGGATGGCCGATGGTGACAGCAGCGGTACCAAGCATGCGACCATGATCGGCCCAGCCGCCGCCGCCGGCAGCGAACACCGAGCCGCCGCGGATTGCGGCCTCGACGTCCTGCAATCCCAAAATGCGGCCCATTAATGCGCTCCTCCGCTCACGTGAGCCGCGACCGGCAACGACCGATCGAGCGACTTGACGGTCTGCAGCATGACCGCGGCGCCGCGGGCGATCTGGTCGCGATCGGCCCATTCCTCCGGCGCGTGGCTCTTGCCGTTACGGCATGGAACAAAAACCATGGCCGATGGACAAATGCGACTCATGAACGCAGTATCGTGGCCGGCGCCGCTGGCGATATCGGTAACGCGAAGCCCGAGTGCATCGGCGCTCTTGTGCAATTCGGCACGCAGCGTTGGATCGCATGCGGCGGGCGGTCCGTCAGATAAAGTGACAAGCGGCGTGCGCGACACCCGCGCCGTTTCCGCGTGCAGCTTGCTCTCTGGCTCGATCTCATCGACGAACTTTTGCGTCAGCGCTTGATTGGTGGTGCGCGCATCGATGACCAGCCGGCATTTCCCCGGCACGACATTCGCACCGCCCGGCTCCACGGCCAGAATGCCGACAGTGGCGACGAAATAATCCGGCCCTTCGGAGGCCAATCGCTCGGCGACGCGGCGTATTGAAATAACGGTGTTGGCGGCGGCGACCAGCGCGTCGCGCCGCAATGTCATCGGCGTCGTGCCGGCGTGATCGGCCGCGCCTTCGAAGGTGATTTCGATGCGGCGGATGCCGGCAATCGAGGTGACGATGCCGACATCGAGCGACCGGGATTCCAGCACGATGCCCTGCTCGATGTGCAGTTCCAGAAACGCCGCGATATCGCTGCGGCGCGCCGAAGTGAAACAGTTCGGATCGCCGCCGACGCGGCGCAGCGCCGCCCGCAGTATCTCGCCATGAGGCTCCGTCATCTCCAGCATCTTTACGTCCAGTGCTCCCGCCATGCCGCGGCTGCCAATGCAGGATAGGCCATAATCGCTTGGCTCTTCGGCGAGAAAGTCGATGACTTCGAGCGTGTGGTCGAGCCGCACACTCGCGTCGCGCAAGGCGCGGGCGACTTCGAGGCCGGCCGCAACGCCGGCGATGCCGTCAAAGCGGCCGCCCGACGGGACGGTGTCGCTGTGCGATCCGACCGCGATGACGCCAAGCGACGGAACTTTACCCTCGATGCGCCCGATCAGATTGCCGGCGGCATCGATCCGCGTCTCCAGCCCGGAAGCGGCGAACCGATCCGCGAGCCAGGCGCGGCCTTTCAGAAACAGCGGGCTGAACGAACGGCGCGTGTAGGGGCGTTCGGCCTCGGTGATGTCCGCGAGCGCCATGATATCGGCCCAGAGGCAATCGGCGTCGAGCGGCAGCGCGGCAGTCACCTTCAATTCCCGCTTCAGTGGACCAGCATCGACGGCGCGACGAACTTTCCTGCGCCGGGCGCGCCCGTCACGCGTCCATCTTCCATCACGCAGGCGCCGCGCACGAACGTCGCGACAACACGAAACGGCAATTCGATGCCGTCGTAAGGACTCCACGAGACATAGTTATTGCCGCTGGCGTTGGCCTTATAACGATAAGGGTCGCGCCGCATCAGAACGATATCGGCGTCGCGGCTGACGGCGAGCGCGCCCTTGGCATGCGTGATGCGAAACAGTTCGGCGGGGTTATGCGCGAGCAGCCTCGCCGCATAGGTCAACGGCAAATTGCGCTCGCTCAGTCCCTTCATCAGCAAAGCGTAGAGAACTTCGAGTCCGGGGACGCCGGACGCGTTCTTGAGCATGTGTGGATCGGTCTTGCGATTCTCCGACCAGCTTACGTGATCTGTCGACACCACCGTAACATTGCCGGCGGCGAGATGATGCCAGATCGCCTCGACTTCGTTGCGCGAGCGAAGCGGCGGATTGATCTTGGCCTTGCCGCCGAGGCGGCGCACGTCGTTCTCCTCGTCAAGCGTCAGATAATGAATGCACGCCTCGATGGTCGCGGCGTGGCCTTGCGCGCGATAAGCCGCGGCGAGTTCGTAACCGCGTCCGATCGACGAGTGCACAATATGCACCGGACAGCCGGCACCGGCGCCAAGCTCGAAGACTTCCACATCCGCCAAAGCTTCCGTGATCGGCGGCCGCGACAGGCCGTGGGCGCGATAATCGGTAATGTTGCTCGCTTCGACCTGCGCGGTGAAGGCGCGAACCATCTCGTCGTTCTCGTTGTGAATGCCGGCAATCAGCCCGCGCGGACCGATCTGACTGAAGCAGGCGTAAAGAAGCTGCGGCGGAATCCGCGGAAAGCGCTGCGGATGCGTGCCGAACGTCGAGAATTTGAAGGCCGCCGCGCCGGCGTCAATCAGTTCGCCGATCCGCACGGCGCCTTCGGCCGGATCGATCGTGGCGTAAAGGGCAAAATCGACCCGGGCCTGTGCGCCTGCTTCGGTCTTTTTGCGCTCGAAACGCTCGGCGTTCGCGATCAGATTGCCGTCGTCGTAGGGCATATCGACGATGGTGGTCACGCCGCCGGCCGCGGCGCTGCGCGTCGACCAGATGAAATCCTCCTGGCCCTTCTGGCTGCGGCTATGCACCTGAGCGTCGATCGCGCCGGGGAGCACGAAAAATCCGGCGCCGCCATGTTTCTCGCCCGCAGGCGGCGCGCCGGAACCGACCCGCTGCACCAATCCGTCGCCGACCAACACGTAACCGTCTTCGATGACCCGATCCGGCAACACCACTGTGCCCGCGAACACCTGATCGGCCATGAAGTTCTTTCTTAACTAAACGCTTTCGGCACAAACGCCCCGTAACCTATGTGTCCAGAACGGACCCGTTATACTTGGC
>JBAUGC010000132.1:0-2242 GCA_049679485.1 Xanthobacteraceae bacterium | reverse complement strand
GTTCAGCACGGCATCCAGCCTTACTTCGCGCTTGCCGACGTTCACGGCCTCGAACTTGTGGAGCGTCTAATCCGCAAGGGCTATTACATGGGGCCGATGAACGGGTTCTTCAGCATCGGCGGCGGTGGCATGTGTGGTGCCAATCCGTTCGACTTGATGGAGTTGATACGGCGTACGCCGCACGGTTCCTGTTTTACGTATCAGACGACGTTTCGCTTGACCCACCCCGTATCGGCCATCTGCATCGCGCTGGGGCAACACACCCGAGCCGGCATCGAGGATAACCTCTGGGACACCACAAAAGGCGTGCGCATGAGCTCAATCCAAATGGTCGAGCGCCATGTTCGGATGGCGAAGGAATTGGGACGCGCCATCGCCACGCCGGAGCAAGCCCGCCAGATGTTAAAGATCGGCATCAGTTACAAATCGACAGAGGAAACCCTCGCCAACCTCGGCCTGCCGCCCAACCGTCAGCCGGGCAATATGGGCTTTCTGGTGCACAAGACCGATGGGAGATTCCATCCGGCGGCGCAAGGCGGATGCGGCCATATCCATGCCGGAGACTGGGAAGAAAGGCTGGATGCTCCAGAGTTGGCACTTACATCATGAGCGCGCAGAGTGACGGAACGACGGCTGAGTCGAAAACAGCAGTCAAGCATGTGCAACCGATCAATCCTTGGGGTTCCTCTCTCGACAAACTTAGAGAATGGGATCCCGTCGGGGCGGAATTGCTGATGCGCGTTGCAACGAGCCCCTGGAACAGCGCGGTTCTGCCGCGGAAGGAAGTGGAGTTAATCTCCGTCGCACTGCATTGTGCCTGTACAAACCTCGATGAGGCCGCAACCCGCCGTCATATTCGCACCGCGCTTGAAGCCGGCGCGACGCGCGACGAACTTCTGCTCGTGCTCAAATGTGGCGTCGGTCTCGCGGTCCATTCGTGCAGCCTCGGCGCTCCCATACTTCTGGAGGAGATGAAGGCTGCCGGCATAGAAGCCGCAGGCGGCCCGAAGCCCGAGACGCCTGCTTGCGACGCGATGCGGTCGATAGGCCAATGGAATAGCGCGTGGGACCCGTTCTACGAACTGTCCCCGCTCTGGACCGATCAATTCTTCGCTTTCGGGGCCAGTGTATACAAGAGCGGCATCTTCAGTGCCAGGTTCATGGAGTTGATCAGCATCGCATTGGATGCGTCGATTACGCACATGTATGCGCCCGGCACGCGCCGGCACATCAGGGGCGCTCTTAAGGCCGGTGCGACACCGGAAGAAATAATGACCGTTCTTCAACTTTGCGTTTCAATGGGCCTCGAAGCCTGTGCCAAGGGCGTACCTATTCTTGACGAGGAAATAAAGCGCGGTTCAGACCTGAAGCAGTAAACAAAGTTATTGTTAAGCGGACGAGCAACGCGCGTGACAATCCCCGAATATTTCGCGCGTATCTGGGAGATGCTCGTCGGCCGTGCCGACGGACCACTGACGCTTCGGTTGATCTTCCAGCCGACCGTCGCCGTCATATTCGCCATCCGCGCTGGACTGAAAGATGCCCGCGAGGGCCGGACGCCGTATCTTTGGTCGCTGTTCACAGACCCGGCTCACCGGTCTGATCTGCTCCGTGAGGGGTGGAAGGACATCGGCAAGGTGTTCATCATCGCGGTTGTTTTGGATGTGATCTACGCATTGATTGTTCATCGCTGGATATTCCCAGGGCAGGCGCTGCTGGTCGGAACCGTTTTGGCCATCGTGCCATATCTGTTGATCCGCGGTCCGGTCAATCGGATCATGCGTGGATTGTCACGCGCATGACCGCGCCGGACAACTCAATCGCACCGCCAGACGGCGCGGGGCAGAGTGCGGGCAGTCGCCGGTGGTACCCGGCACTGTTCGGTGTGCAAACCATCGGCGCGGTCATCCTGTTCTGGAACGCCGTCCCGCTTTACCGCGAGATTCTCGCCGATCCGGCGGCGCATGAAGCGCGGCCGGAGAATTTGGTTTGGGCGCTTTCGTCAATCGTGTTGATGCAAGCCGGATATTGGACTTCTCATCAAATTAGTCCGCCGTTGCCGCGATATACCAACGCTCTGATCGGCAATGTTATCCTGTTCCTGGCTCGCATGAGCTTCGTGTTCGCCACATCCGTTTTTGGATTTGTATTTATCACGCAAAAGCCGGGCTTTCATATTCCGGCCTTTCGGTACGTCGTGACCCTTTTGGGTCTCTTCAGCCTGTACTGCTACGTGCAGGAA
>JBAUGC010000131.1:0-3144 GCA_049679485.1 Xanthobacteraceae bacterium | reverse complement strand
ACGCTCGCGATGCACAAACAGGTGCTCAATGGCGGCATCCCGCGTTACAGTGAATACGCTGTATTCACTTTCAGTTTTCAAACTCCGACAGCAGCAATTTTTCGTCGTCAGGATCGACGATGCCTACAAGCCGGGCCCGACATTCCTTGCATTCGAGGCTGTAGCTTTCAAATCCGCAGCTATCGATCTGGGAACTTTGGCTTCTACAGAACGTAAGCTGCGCGTCGCACTTCGGACACGCGACGACTTGAGTCCCCGTGAACGTAGCTGGTTTATAACCAGTCATAGGCTTAGACCATCTGCCCAATTGGCTAAAGCCAATGATCGCTTGCCAATCTGACCCGCTCCCGGTGCTCAAGGGCGTATTCCCGATGTCCGAAAATAGTGCTCGAAAAATGTGTCGTACTCTACGCGCTGGTAGATGTCACCCAGCCGCCCGGTTTTAACTAATGGCTTGTCGAGATGCTAGGGGGGGCGGCCGTGCCGATTGCTTACTGAGCATCCGAGGCCCGAAGGGGGGAGAAATGCTGCTCCCGGGCACTGGCCTCAGGTCGCAAAAGTCCGCATAGGCCGCTCGAACAGCATACGCCGTTCAAAGAAACTCGACCGGAAAAATGGAAAGCGCCGGTTCAGTCCGTCTGCGGCGGCTGGATAATGGACCGTCATCAGGCTGATTGGCTTGGCCGATAGTGGGTAAGGCCGCGATTTACACATCAGCCGGTAGTTAAGAGTCCGCTCATAGAAAACGCGATGCCGCGCGCCGACAGCGGCGAGAAGATGGTCAGCGCTGAAGTATCGAGCCGCCAACATGCAAAGGCGGAGCGTGGCATACGGTAATCCGCGATGGAGTCGAGAATGGCTCTCATCTGCAACAAAGTGACTTGTATCGACGATGACTTTGCCGGCATCGAGTTCCGGTTGCAAAATATCGGCAAACACTTCGAGAGAGGGAAAGTTGGGATGTTTCGAGGATGCGGTGTGAAGGCGGATTGAGCTAGCTAACTCGTCGTCGATGTACAGCCCCAACAGATAGACATTGCCGGTCTCGTCATAAACGTCCGAAAACGTCCGCGATGAATTTGGGGAAATTGTTCCGTCGCGAACATAGGCTTGATAGCGAAGTCGAAAGATGGCTTCGCGTTGCTTGTCGGAATTGGCGAGCCTGTAATCGATCCTGTCCGACAGCTGCGCAATGCTGTCGGAAAAGCTGCTCACTGAGTCTGCAGCCGCGTTTGATGCGAGTGCCCCTGGACTCACAGTTGCCTGGAGGGAACTGCTGCTTAGTTTCGGCATTTTGCGTTTCGGCTTTTTGAGTTTCGGCCCTTTGACGTAGACTTTTTAATGTATCGACAAATAGATATCGCCCCCCCAATTTGGGGGGGTAGCCAGGTCGGGATAGCAAATATCAATGTTGTCCCCGGCGCCGCGGTGCACGCTCCGCCACCGAGATGGGTGTTTCGCTACAGACCAGGTGAGGGGCTTGCAGACAATCGCTCAATGTCCGGAACTGTGCTGAAAAACGGACAATCCGCATCTGGCGCGGCAATGAGTCCGCGCCTAATCAGTTCACCATCGGATGGCCGGGCTCGCGGCCGAGTTTCTGGCGCAACTGGCCTTTGGCGACACCGAGTGCGCCGCGCGCGACCGCGAGCGGCCACGCCATGCCGGTTTTTTCGCCGATCACGGCGTGCGCCTTGCCGGCGTCGAGGAATGCCGGCGTCAGGCCGTTTGCGTCGTTGAAATTCTCGATGAAGGCGTCGGCGATCCGCTGCTGGCCGGTCGAACCCCGGGCGCGGCCGTCACTGCCGTATTGCGCCATCAGCATCATCTTGCCGGCGGTCGTGATCGGTTCCAGCAAAATGTTGTTGAACGTGTAGGTGATATGGCCGGAACGGGCATAGAAGCGCTCGAAGGTTTCGGTCATCCAGCCCGCGTCGAACGGCTGGTCTTTCCGCGCGATGATGGACTCGACGAGATTGCGCGCCATCTTGTTGCCGTTGTTGGCGCCCTGTCCGCCGACCGGATCGAGCGCCATGGCGGTATCGCCGAGCGGCGTGACGATCCGGCCCGACGGCAACTTGCCGACCGGCTTGCGCACCGTCGGCGCAAACTTGCCGACCAGCCAGCCGTTTGGATCGGCAAGCTGCATGTCCTTGGCCCAATCGTAGTCCCAGGGGATGAGCTCTTTGATGATTTGCTTGTAGAGATCGACCGCTTGCTCGCCGCTCTTGCAATCGCCGAACCGGTCGAGCGGGCCGCCCGGCTTCGCCTCCATCAGCATGTTCCAGGTCGGTCCGTGGTCCTTGTGGTAGTAGGGCACATAGAAGGCTTCGCCGAACGGCGCGAAGAAATTGAACTTGACCGGAACAAACGGTACGCCAGCAAAGCCCATCTTGCCGCCGGTGGTGATGATCATGGTGAGATTGCGCTGCGGCTTGTCGTAGACGCTGCGCGCGGCGTCGCGCTCGAACAGATTGCAGAGATCGGCCCGGCCGGCCGCTACGATCGTCAGGTCATGCGCGGCGGCAATGTCGTCGAGCCGCGGCACGGTGACGTTCTCAATCTCGATCTTGCCCCCCTTGGCCGCGAAATCGCTCATCCAGCGGTGGCTCTGCAATCGCAGATCGATCGCCAGGAAATAGTCTTTGAGCCGGCCGGCGAGCGTGAGCAGCCGGTTGCCCTTGGCGGGAGAGAAGGTGAGGTGCACGCCGTCACCTTTGGGAGCATCCTTATCCCAGTGGTTCAGTCCGAGTTCGCGCTCATATTCGAGCGAAATGTGAAAGCGCGCCGCGGTGCCGGTCGGCCGGCTCTCGTTAAGCCACTGCGATGCGGTCCGGTCGGAGTAGAGCGTCACCCGGTATCCGGCGCGCAAGAGGCCGTGTGCCGCAAGGAGGCCCGCTTGCCCGGAGCCGATAATGGCGATGTTGCGCATTGTTCTCTCCAGCCGTCGGCGTCACGGCCGATACATCTTGACCGGGGCCGACGCTTCGAATGCCTGCGTGGTGTATTCCACCAGTTCGAGCTGATTGCCGAACGGATCGAGGACGTAGTTGACGCGCGTCGTTGCGCACGGGCCCTGGTCGAGTACGATCGGTCCGGCCATCACTTTGCAGCCGTGCTCCGCGAGATAGCTTTTCGCGGCTT
>JBAUGC010000130.1:0-6062 GCA_049679485.1 Xanthobacteraceae bacterium | reverse complement strand
CTATGCAGCAGACAGCTTGATCGGCTCGACAATCGAGGGATCATCGTTCTCCGGTTGTTGACCTAGTACCACTGCACAGTGATTTTGACTGGTTGAATTGGGTTCAAATTAGCTCTGGCAGGTGCTTTGGATCAACGAGCAGTTCGATGCTGCGGGCGACCCTCGGTTGCCTTCTGATGAAGCCTGCTCGTTCAAGCGTCACCACCATCTGGTGAACTGAAGGCGGGCTGACGCGAAAATATTGTTGCATGTCGGTTTCGGCCGGTGGCCGGCGGTGCAGGCGCATATAGAGGTGGATGTAGGCCAAATACTGGCCCTGCTTGGGCGTGAAGATTTTTGCTGATCGACTCACGCCAGCCATCCGATTCAGCTGTTCGTCCGTGCCTCCAACGAGGAGGAGGTACGGATGAATGTACGCTATCGAGTCGAACTGAGCCAAACCGAACGTGCCGAACTCACGGGGCTTCTGAGCGGGGGCAAGAACGCGGCACGCAAGCTCAAACGGGCGCAGATTTTGCTGGCCGCCGATGCCGGCGCCAGCGACGACGATATCGTGAGGAGCGTGGGCGCTGGCGGCTCGACCGTCTACCGAACCAAGCAGCGCTTCGTGCTCGGCAACCTGGAGGAGGCGCTCAGCGAAAAGCCGCGCCCCGGAGCAAGCCGCAAGCTCACGGGTAAAGAGGAGGCGCTGCTGGTCGCGACGGCCTGTTCCAAGCCACCGGCCGGCCGCGCCCGTTGGACGCTCGAACTGTTGGCGGGTGAATTGGTCAGGCTTACCGAGCACGACAGCCTCTCGCGCGAGACCGTGCGCCGGCGGTTGGCCGAAAACGACCTCAAGCCTTGGCGCAAGGACATGTGGTGCATTCCGCAGGCCGACGCCGAATACGTCGCCCGCATGGAGGATGTGCTCGATCTCTACGCCGAAGCCGCCGATCGGAAACGTCCGGTCGTCTGTTTCGACGAGAGCCCAACCCAACTGATCGGCGAGGTGCGCCAGCCGATGCCGGCCGAGCCAGGTCAGATCGAGCGTTACGACTGCGAGTATAAGCGCAATGGAACAGCCAACCTATTCATCTTCCTCGACGTTCATCGGCCTTGGCGCAAGGTCAAAGTCACCGGCAGCCGCGCCGCGGTCGATTTCGCCGCCTGCATGCGCGAACTCACCGACGTTTACTTTCCCAAGGCGGAACGCATCCGCGTCGTCCTCGACAATCTGTCGACGCACTTCCCCGGCTCGCTCTATCAGGCCTTCCCGGCGGCAGAAGCGCGACGCGTGCTGCGCCGGTTGGAATTCCATTATGTCCCGAAGCACGCCAGCTGGCTGAACATGGTCGAGATCGAGATTGGTGTGCTGCGCAGACAGTGCCTGGACCGGCGCATCGCCACCCATGCGCACCTCGTATCCGAGATCGCTGCTTGGGAACGACAACGCAACGCGTCGGGAGCCCGCATCAATTGGATGTTCACAGCCGCAAAAGCCCGCGCCAAAATGGGCCACGCCTATCCCGAGCCCGTTTCCCCACGCGAGCCCCGGATCAAAGAGTCATAATCACTGTGCAGAAGTACTAGCTAGCAGTCTGCGGAAAAAACGTGGAAATTGAAGTTTTTCTCTTTCTTGAGAGTCATTGCTTCTGGTGTGTTCGATCGTTCGCGGCGCTTTTTGGTGGTCTGAACAACCGTCTGCCTACGCCGCAATCAGTTTGGGAATGCGGATCAGGTTGTAGGCGATCAGATTGAGCATGAAGTCTGCGGTAACGCCGCGGATGCCGCGATGTTTGGTCTTGCGCATCGTACCGTGCTGCTTACCCCAACCGAAGATGCATTCGATCATTGCGCGGCGCGATTGTGATATTCCGTAGCCTTCGTGCCGCGTGGTGCGGCCGTCGATGGCGCTCTCGCGGCTTCTGCCGGTTTTGGTTACGCTATTGTTCTGCGTCACATGCGGTGTGACGTTCCTGGCGCGAAGATTGGCCACATGATTGGCCGTGTCATAGGCCTTGTCCTCACCGGCCGTGATGCGCCGGCCAGCGGCTTTGCTCTTGGCCTTGAGCATGATCTCTGAGGCGCGGCGCTCGGCGGTGCCATTGGCGTGTGTGACCATACCGGCCACCGCCAGCCCATGCCGGTTCTCCATGGTGGCGTGGCCCATATAGGAAAGTTTTGCTTCCCGCCCGGCGGCCTTTCGGTAAAGACGGCTATCAGGATCGCTGGTACTCGCATGCGTGTCGTTCTTGCGCTTCTGTCCATGAAAGTTCGCACCGTCGTCGCCGCTGCCATCCTTGGGGCGAAAACTCTTCTGTGAAGCCCAGGCCTCGATCAGCGTTCCGTCCACTGAAAAATGCTCGTCTGACAACAACGGCTTTACCTGCGGATGGTTCAGAAGCTTGTTCATGAACTTCGTAAACACCTCGCCATTCTGCAGTCGGTCTCGGTTCTTCGTGAAGGTGGTCGGGTCCCAGACCGGATCATCCGGCGAAAGCCCCACGAACCAGCGGTACAAAAAATTGTAGTCCAATTGTTCCATCAACTGTCGTTCCGACCGAATGCCGTAGAACACCTGGAGCAGCAATGCGCTCAGCAATTGCTCCGGAGGGATCGAGGGACGTCCTTCGCTCGCGTACAGCTTCCCCAAGCTGCGGTTCAGCTCACCGAGCACCTCACGGACAAGCTCCCGGATCTTCCTCAGCGGATGGCTCGCCGGAATCCGCGCCTCCGGTGATATGTACGAAAACAACCGGCCCTGATCCTCAAATGCACCCCGCATGCGAACCTCCGACGATTCGTGATTCAAAACTGAATCATCATACTCTCGCTATGGCGAGGGGTTTTTCAGCAAACTGCTAGGTCGAGAGCGGCCACATCCGCATCGGCTCGGACGGGAAGGCCGCATCGCGGATCGGCGTCGTCGCTCGGCCACGTCGGGGGCGAGAATGAGCGGCGCGTGACGGCGCGGCTTCAGTGAGGGCCATCATAATCGAGTTACCGGGCCGCCGCTTGACGCTAGCGGACGGTCACCAGTTAAACTTGTAATTGATGCCGCCGCGCACGATGTTTTCAGTCAAGGAGATGCCCCCGGTCCCGCAGACGACCGGCGCTTGCCCCGTCGCCGAACAGTGAATGTCGGGGAAATTGACGTAGAGATACTCCGCCTTTGCCGTCAGGTGGTCGGTAAAGGCAACCTCAATTCCACCGCCAGCGGTCCCGCCGGTGACGGTGTCGCCAACGGAGGTCATTTCGATGGCGCCGACCGCCAAGCCGCCTGTCGCATACAACAGGACGCGGTTGAACGCGTAACCGACGCGCGCTCGTCCGGTGCTGAGCCAGTGGCTACCGGTTTGGCAACTTGCTCCGGTCGGGGCACCAATATTGGCACAGCCTGCCGATGAGCTGCTGCCGCCGATGTTAGACCAGTCGAAATCGCCCTCGCCGCCAAATACAAATCCATTGATCTGGAAAAAATTGGCACCGAACGTTCCGCCAAGAAGCAAACCGTCAACATTAAAGTTGCCAGTCGATAATCCACCCAAACTCCAATTGCTGGTACCGAAACCGAACCCGCCGTTGAGGCCGAAATAGGGGCCGCTCCAATTGTAATCCGCGCTCGGATAGTAACTCGCAGGAGGGACCGGCTCCGGCGGCGGAAGCTCGTCCCCGAGTGCTTGGCCAGCACCGAGAAAACCCAACACTGCCGCCACAACAATCGGCTTCATTCATAAACTCGGATTTTAACCCGTTGGCTTCGGCCACCGGCTCTCCAAACTTATCGCACCAAATCCTCAAATACTATGGCTGTGCGGCCACGACCTCCTGGGACAAGGTCGCCGGCAAGGACTGAACCGGTGCAAGGCGTATTCGCTGCCCGCAGCGCAACGCCCGCTTACGCGTAGCCGAACTGTTTGAGGAACGGCTCGAACCGCCGGGTCAGTTCGCTCTGGACGTCGGGCGGCAAGTCATGCCACTTGCCGCTACGCGTGTCGCCGATATGCGGCTCGTGGATCTGGGTGACGCGGTCGAAAGCGAACCTGCCTGTGGTGTTCAGCCGTTCCGCCGGCGCCCGCGCCAAGGCGCGCACCGAGTCCGTGCGATACCGAGCAAAGATCGCCTCGGCAACAGCGGGCTCGACTTCGATCCCAAGAGCATTCGCCAGCTGCTCGACGGTTGACGTGCGTTCAAAAAAACGATCTTCGTAACGCAGGAGAACGGTTGCGGTTGCGAAATTCATCATCCGCCGGCAATCGTTTTCGAGCCAGCGGACCGCAGCGCCGAGCGGAGCCTTGAAGCGCTGCGCCATTGAGATCGACGCATCGCGCGGAGCGCGCACGCTGACAAAATATTGAGCGTTGTTGGCGGCCAGCAAATCATGGGCAGTAGGCTACCAAACAATATGCATCGCGCCCTCCGAGGCTAGGAGTATCGCAACAAATGATCGATTTCAGGATGGCGCCGCACCGAGTGATCGCCGGAAAACACATCGTCGAGGTGCTGCTCGATGGCGCCGTCGTCGCCACCATCGCCGCCAATGGAATCGATGGTATTCAGGTCCTGAGTGCGAATTTAAATGATCACTGGTTGGACGACGGCGAGAGGGTCGGGGTCGGCACCCCGTCGATCGACATCACATTCAAGGCGTGGCCGAAACGCATGCGAAGTAAGAGTGTGCACAACAGCAAGCGATGACCGCGATTGCATTTGGAAGGCAGCAATGTCGGATGACGAAGAGCTAAACAAAGAAATCTGTTCGCTCACCGATTTAGTTGAAAGGTTCCTCACTTTCGCGCCAGCCGAAGCACAATGAGACAAGTGAGGTAGGCGAATGCACGACCAATCCGCGGGACAATCTATTCGGCACGCTATGTCACAGAAGCGATTAGTTCGGCTCAATCATCACTGCGGTTCAACCGCGGTGGGCTACGGCCGAAAACGGCGTTCCTGACCCCCAAAGCGTCACTTTGCAGTCCGTCAACTGCCGCATCGCGAAAGGATTTTTGCCTTGATGGACACACCCAGCCCGGTCCATAAACTTAAAGCCGCAATCACGGTGGTCGGGGTAATCTTCATGGCCGAGGCCCGCCTCGCACGGCGGTTAGCGGCCATCCTCGCGGCCGATGTCATCGGTTACAGCCGCCTGATGGGTGCGGAAGGTACCACTGAACCGTTGCGCGCTTTTGTTATCCCTACATAAGGTCGCCTACCAGGAGGTCCCGATAGGGGCGGCGTTTTCGTTCGCGTTCCCAGAAGCCGATGCTGTCCGCCGGAGCGAAGCAGAAGAAATCGGCGGGCGCGCGCGGGTCGCGGCGCGAGGTGTATTTCGGGCCGTCGTCCATCAGCCAAATCTCATTGAAGCCGAACCCGGCGAAATCGCTTGGAAGTACGAGTTCTGCGAGTTCTTCGCGCACGTCGTAAAGTGCCGGGCCTTCGACGTGCGGTGTCGGCCAATCCAGATTGCCCAACAGCATCACCGGACCTTTATCGAAAATACCGTTGCGTTCGTAGGTTACATGTTTTTGCCGCGCCAGACGCAGGAGCTCGTCAATGATATCACCGGCCCCGCCAGCGTGGATGGCGGTGAGTTCAACACCGGTTTCGATCCCGTCGATAAGCATGACCCGGTCGGGCGGCTCGCCCTCGGATAAGATGACGACGCTCCGGCCCGTCACGCCCGGAAATTCCGCCGTGAAGGCCTCGGCTGCGCTCGTCTCGGTCTCCCGGAGACCGAGCGCATGTTCATATGCGTCTCTCGATTTGCGTCCCACCGGGATCATCCTTCTCGGGGCCGCATCTCGCACAAAAAGGTGTCGGAATAGCGGTCTTGGCGCGCAACCCCGACAAATGCTGCCGATGGCGGTGGGTGGGAATAGCAAGCGACCAAGTATTTGGTTCGTTCACGGCCGCCTGGCTCAGTCACCCCTGTCTGAGCCGAAATCCATCTAAGCGTCACAACTGACGATCACTTTGATCTCGATCAAGAAGGCACACCGTAGCCGCAAAGAAAAGCCCCGACCCCTGGGGAGGTCGGGGCTGGAACGGGACCGCGGGTGTTGGGGCGAAGTGGATGGCGACCC
>JBAUGC010000129.1:0-4321 GCA_049679485.1 Xanthobacteraceae bacterium | reverse complement strand
CTTCAACGCCGGCGACACCCACGATTTCGCCCGGCCCGATCGCAAGCGTAAAATGGACGAGCCGGGTGACGCCCTGATTGTCAATCACCGTCAGTCCGTCGATCTGCACCGCTTCGTGCGGCGGCGTTTCGCTCGGCGCCGGTTCTGGCCGGCCGCGCACGGCCTCGGCCACACCGAGCGTCGAGGCAGCCGATTTGTCGAGCGATTTCACGTCGCCCTGGATCATCGCACGCACCAGCGCGTCGATTTCCTCGGCGGGATGATTGGAGCGTGCGACCACGCGACCGCCGCGCAGCACGGTCACACGGTCCGCCGCCTTCTTGATCTCGGCAAGTTTGTGCGTGACCAGGACCACCGCGGCTCCGCTGGCGGCAACACGCCGGCACACGTCGAGCAGTGCGGCGATTTCGTCCGGCAGCAAGACTGCGGTCGGCTCATCGAGCACGAACAGGCGCGGCTCGCGGATCAGACATTTGACGATTTCCACGCGCTGCCGCTCGCCGACCGAAAGATCGTCGATCTTGGCGTAAGGATCGAGCTTGAAACCGTAATCATCGGCCAAACGCTCGAGCCGCCGCGCCCAGGCTTTGGTGTTCACGAAGCCGCGTTGTTGACCGAGGATGACATTGTCGACCACGGTCATGTCGTGCACCAGACTAAAATGCTGGTGCACCATGGCGATGCCGCTGGCGAGCGCATCCGAGGGGCCGGTCGGGTGATAAATTTCGCCGCGAAAGCGCATGGTGCCTTCGTCCGGCACGTGCACGCCGAAAATCAGATTGCACAGGGTGGATTTGCCGGCGCCGTTTTCGCCGAGAATGCAGTGCACCTCGCCTGGCATGATGTCGAGCGACGCGTCGGAAACCGCCAACAAGGCACCGAACCGCTTGCTGATGCCTCGCAGCGCCAGCAGCGGTTCGGCCAGTGTTTGTGTGGGATCTCTCACCGCGAGCGATCCGGGAAGCGGCGTGGTGCCGCGTCAGCCCTTGAGCACTTTGATCTTGCCCGCGAGGATGTCCTTCTTGATCGCGTCAAGCTTGGCTTTCTGCTCGGGGGTGCCGCCGCAGATGATCATGTCCGAAGCCTGCGGACCCATTTTCAGGCCGAACTCCTTGTAGCCGGGCTTCCACGTGCCGCTCACCGCCTGATCAATCGCATATTGCACCTGATATCCAACCCCAGTGATGGAATAGGCCACATAAAGTGGATCAGTGCCGCACCGATCGGTGTAGCTGCCGATGATGTGCGTGCCCTTGTCCTTTGCCGCCTGCTCCATGCCGCGCAGGCCGAGATTGAGGATGTGATAGTGAATATCCGCACCCTGCGCGATCGCAGCGAGGGTGGCTTCCTTCGATTTGGCGACATCGTCAAAATCGCCGGTGTAGTTCTCGAAGTATTTGATGTTGGCATTCACGTATTTCGCGCCGTTGCCGAATTCCTTACCGGCATTGACGATCGAAGGAATTTCCAGACCGCCGACGTAACTGACGGCGCCGTTCTTTGACAGCATCGCTGCGGCCGCACCCGCCGCAAAGGCGATCTCGGCCTGTTTGACGTCATAGCCGGCGACGTTCGGCAGCGCTTCGGCTTCGTTGCCGCCGACGATGGAGAACTTCACTTTCGGGAAGCGCTTGGCGATCTTGTAGACCGACGCCTGGGTCTGCCCGCCGACGCCGATCACCAGATCGTTGCCGGTGGCGAGATTGGTCAGCGCCTGGTCCATGTCGGCGTAATTGATGTTTTCGATCATCTGGACCTTGATCTTGTCGCCGTACTTCTTCTCCGAGGCGACAAGGCCGTCGTAGCCGGATTCCATCCAGCCTTTGTCTGATTTTGATCCCGGAATCAGGATGCCAACTTTCAATGGTCCGGCCGCGCGCACGGCGTGCGGATCGGCAAGACCGAAGCCGAGAGCAATCGCAATTGCAGCACCGGCCAGTACGAGGCGTCGGGAGAACATGGACATTGGTCCTTCGCTAGAGGTGAACGACAACGTGCAACCTCGTTTACGCGAGCAAGGGCCATGCCACCGACTTAAGACTTTGATATAACTAGAAATAATCTCAAAAATCGGCACGTTGAATAAGTATATGCTTATTAGTTACGCAAAAATTGCCAATATTGAAGGCACTTAGCGCGAATGACCTTGAGCACCCTTCGATACGGAATGAGAAATTCCGCCGAATTCAAAGGCGTTATCGTTGGCAGCAAAATTGCAAAGGATTTTCCGCGGACTAACGCCGCTCCGCTGCTTTTTGACGAAGGAGAACGGACAATGTCAGCCGTGGAAAAGCGCAAGGAAGTCTCCTCCGGAGGTCCACTCGGGTTCGGCTCGCAATATGTCTGGCACGCGTCCGCCGAGACGGTTGATATGGCAATGTCGGCTCCGGTGCCGGTTTCGATCGCCTGTCAGCCGCGGGACGTGACCATCGATCTGCGTCGCACCGCCATCATTGTGATCGACATGCAGAACGACTTCTGCGCCAAGGGCGGCTGGGTCGATCATCTCGGCGCCGACTACCGGCCGGATCGCGCCCCGATCGCGCAGCTACAGCGATTGGTGCCGGCGCTGCGCAAAGCCGGCGTGCCGGTGATTTGGGTCAACTGGGGCAACCGGCCCGATCTCGCCAACATGCCGCCCAACCAGATTCATCTCTACAAACCGCACGGCGTCGGCATCGGATTGGGCGATCCGTTGCCGGGCAGTGGCGCGCATGTGCTGGAAAAAGACTCGTGGGCCGCCGCGGTCGTCAACGAACTCAAACAGGAGCCGCACGACATCAAGGTCGATAAATACCGGATCAGCGGCTTCTGGGACACGCCGCTCGACAGCATCCTGCGAAACCTCGGCACTAAGTCTATCCTGTTCGCAGGTGTGAACACCGATCAGTGTGTGCTGCATTCGCTGACCGATGCGAACTTCCTCGGCTACGGCTGCATCATGGTCGACGATTGCTGCGCCACCACGTCACCTGATTTCTGCACCGAGGCGACGATCTGGAACGTCAAGAAATGCTTCGGCTTTGTCACCGGCTCCGAGGCCATTATCAGATCGCTCTCGTCGGTAGCGGCCCGCTGACGTGGGCATGGCCGCGGCAACGACTGCAGCGCCCGCCGATTTCGGGGCCTTCGTTCCGGACGGAATGTGCCGGCGCGAGGCCACGGCGCAGGGCGTCCTCGACGGTCTGACCTTTGCCGTCAAGGATCTGATCGATGTCGACGGCTGTCGCACCGGCGGCGGTAATCCGGACTGGCTGGCGCAGCAGAAGCCGGCGGCGCGTTCGGCTCCGGTCGTCGAAATAGCGCTCGCCGCCGGTGCCACGCTTATCGGCAAGACTGTGACTGATGAGCTCGCCTTCAGCCTCGAAGGGCGCAATGTGCATCATAGCCGCCTCGTCAATCCGGTGTGTCCGGGCAGGCTTCCCGGTGGCTCCTCGAGCGGATCAGCGGTTGCGGTAGCCGGACGCCTGGTCGACTTCGCGCTCGGCACCGACACCGGCGGTTCGGTGCGTGTGCCGGCAAATTTCCTCGGCCTGTTCGGCTTTCGCCCGAGCCACGGGGCGATCTCCCTCGATGGCGTCGTCCCGTTTGCACCATCATACGATACGGTTGGTTGGTTTGCCCGCAACGCCAAAACGCTGGCGAAAGTCGGCGATGCCCTCCTCCCCGCTGAGGAACGCGTGACGATCACACAACTCAAACTGGCCGACGATGCATTTGGGCTGGTCGATCCGCCGCTTGCCGCGGAGCTCAAAACAAAAGCCACAAGGCTTGGCCCGACCGGGAGCGTCAGCATCTTTGACGGCAAAGAAGCGGACTATTTTGAGTGCTACCGCGTTCTGCAAGGCGCGGAGATCTGGCAAAGCGTGGGCCCGTGGATCACCAACCACAAACCGCGCTTCGCCGACGACATCGCGCAGCGCTTCGCCGGCACCGCGGCGATCACGCGCAGCGACGTGGCGCGCTATGTACCCGTCCGCGCGGCGATCCAAGGCACAATCGAGAAACTCGTCCCGCAGGACACCGCCATCCTCATGCCGATCACGCCGTGTCCGGCCTTGATCGAGAACGCGCCAGGTGACGTCATCGGCTCGTTCTATCAACGCGCGCTGACGCTGACGTCGGTCGCCGGTCATTGCGGCGCGCCTCAGGTCGCGCTGCCGCTCGGCCGTTGGCAAGAATGTCCGATCGGGCTTGCCATCCTCGGCCCGCGCGGCAGCGATCGCGCCCTGCTGCAATTGGCGACCACAATCGCCGCCCAGGCCGCCGCAATGGTCCCGGCATGACTTATGGCGATGCAAATACGCGGCGACTTCGGGTG
>JBAUGC010000128.1:0-5682 GCA_049679485.1 Xanthobacteraceae bacterium | reverse complement strand
GAATGGTTTGTGGTGCAGGTCGGCAAACAGGCCCGCATTGTTGACGAGAATGTCGACCGTGCCAAACTCCCGCACCGTATCCGACACGAGCGACTCGACCGATTTCTTCGAGGTGACGTCCGAGTGTACGTAGATGGCGCGCTTCTGTGTCTCGGCAATGCGTTCGGCAACGGGGGTGCCGTCTAACACGTCGGAAACAACGACTTTGGCGCCGACCGCAGCCAAACCTTCGCAAAAGGCCGCGCCGATGCCGCGCGCCCCGCCCGTCACGATTGCAACCTTGTCCTTGAGCCGCGTGTCCATGTTTTCCTTCCCTGAAATATTGCTCAGTGTACGAAGCTACCGGCGCCCGCCGCAAGGCTCGGACAATTGCCAGCCGCCAGCGACGGCGCGGATCGGCGCTCGCTAAAACGGCAAAAGTCCGGCGGCGGTTTCCCGCAACCGGACCGCGATGCCGCCTGACTTGCGCTACCTGCCAGAACTCAGAGCGGCCGATGCATTCGGCCCAACAGCCAGCCAATGCCCAGTGCGATCGCGGCGGCCGTATAAGGTTGAGTCTCGATGGCGTTGCGGATCGCCTGCTCGAACGAGCCCGCGGTCTTGCGAGCCGCGGTGTTTGCGGTATCGAGAACGTCGGCCGTGCTGTCGCGCGCCTGGCCGTACACATCCTGAGCAGCATCGGCGAATGCATCCGCCACGCCGCCGGCCTGTCTCTTGGCATCACCCAGCGCGCGGTTGAAATCCGTAGGTTTGGTCGATGCGTGTGCCATGACGTTCCCCTGAGAAATGCGGTTGGTAAGGTAAACTCACAAACGATGCTAAGGTTCAAACCGCAAATGAATTTCCTGCGAACGCGGCAGGCTGCCGGCGTCCTGTGCAGTGTTGGCAAGGCATACACAAGGGCTATTGTCAGCCCTCACCCGGCGCGCTTCTCATTTATACAAGCCGCTGTGCCGGTATTGGTGATTACGAAGCAAGTTGCTCGTTGTTGGATGGGGACTGCCTTTGCGCAGCCGAACACCATCTGCGAAGCGGTTAGGCGCGATTCCGAGCTGCGCCGGCTTGATGACGCGGCTTTGCTGCACATACGCGCAAAAAGTCGGCATCGACCTTGCACCGATCCTAACGCGCGCCGGCCTTACCATGGAGGATATCGAAGACGAGAGCATTCAGCTCGCCGTCGCGTCGCAGATCAGTTGCATCAACTTACTGGCGCAAGCCCTTGATGACCGGGTTCTTGGTTTCCACGTGGCCCTCGGCATGGACCTCCGGCGCACGGGTTTTCTGTATTACGTCGCCGCTTCCTCAGCCGTTTTGGGCGACGCGCTGACCGGTATCGCCCGCTATTCCGCGATGTTCAACGAAGGCATTAAGCTTGAAACTGAACTGGGCCAAGCGTTGCGCATCGGCTTCGAGTATGCCGGCATATCGCGCCAGTCAGATCGCCATCAGATCGAGGCCTGGACCACAGCCATCACCCGTTGCTGCCGGGAGATAACGGGGCGCGAATTGCAGCCTAGCAAAGTCAGCATCATCCATCAGCGCATCCCGCAGTCAGTCGAGATCGACAGCTTCTTCGGCCACGCCGTCGAATTCGGGGCCGACAAGGATGAGGTAGCATTCCCCGCCGAAGCGGCGAAGCTGCCGATCGTCCACGCCGACCCCTATCTCAACAAACTGCTGGTCGGATATTGCGAGGATTTGCTGGCGCGCCGAAAGGCGCGGTTGGGCGCACTGCAGGCGGACGTGGAAAATGCGCTGGCCGCACTGCTGCCGCATGGGCGCACCGGCATCGAAAGCGTTGCGGCGAAGCTTCACGTGAGCCCGCGAACGTTGCGGCGCAAGCTCGCCGCAGAAGGCGTCACTTTTGGCGGGATTCTGGAGGATTTGCGCATTGCGCTCGCCAAACACTATCTCGCAGAGCAGGATTTATCGATCTCTCGGATCGCCTGGATGCTGGGCTACACCGAGGTGAGCGCGTTCTCGCACGCATTCCGTCGCTGGACCGGACGCCCGCCGCGCGCGGTTCGCTCGGAACGGAGACGACGGGCGCCTCCTGCCCCCGCAAAGCGGCGGGTGCCGCGCTGAACGCAGCTTTTGGCACTTCAAAGCAAGTTTTTGTCCCCAGATCGCAAGTCTTTGGCGATCGGGTGCATTACCTGACCCCCACACACCAACCAAATCTTGGATCGACCGGACCATAATGAAGGACACTGTGACTTACCTGCGCGAAATCGCGCAGACCTGTACGCGGCTGGCACGCGCTTGCCCGCATCGGCCAACATCGCACGGATTAGAAGAGATCGCAGTCGATCTGATGGCGAAAGCGCAGGAGCTGAATCGCCATTACGGCGAGTGACGCACAGCCCGCATCGGCGATTTCGATCGCGCAGCCGCCTCCGATTTTCGAGCCGATAGTGACTGCGCAACGGACCCCGCAAGGGACTCGGTACGCATCGCCTCAAGATGTCGCGTGAGCCGCTCGGCGAATACCGCTGTTGCGATCGGCAACGTGCGCCCGCGCAAGCGCCCGAGCACAAGATTGGCGCGTGGCACGTCGCGGCCGTCGATTTCACGGGCGATGACGCCGAGCTTGTTGCCGACCGGCAACGTGCCGATGCTGATCTGGAACGAAATCATTCCAGCGTGAACAACCAGCCCGCGCAGCATTTCAAACGAATTTGCCTCGGCGGCGATCTTGAAGGTCAGCCCGGTTCGCGCCGAAACTTCATCGAGCAATTGCCGTCCACCGATCGAACGTGACGGCAACGCCACCGGATAGCCGGCGCAGTCGCTCAAGCGCAGCACTCGGCGGGATGCGAGCGCGTGGTCCTTGGCCATGACCACGACCAGCTGCTGTTCGAGCGTCATCAGCGGCTGGAAAGTGGCCAGGAAGGGCGGCCGAAAAACAATAACCAGGTCGACTTCGTACGCCGCGAGCGCCGCCATCGCCCATTCATGATCGACCACCTGCAGGTCGAACGACACCAGCGGATGGGTCTTGCGGAATTCGGCGATCTGGCGCGGCAGGAACTCAAGCGCCAGCGCCTGACTGCAGGCAATGCGCACGGTGCCGCGCCGCAACCCTTTGAGGTCTTCGATCTGCGACTTCATGCGCTCGACTTCGCCGTTTTGCCCACGCAGATAATGGACAAAGACTTCGCCGGCGGCCGTGAGCCGCACACCGCGCGGACGCCGGTCGAACAACGTGGTGCCGAGTTCGTCCTCGAGGTCGGCAATGCGCCGGTTGACGGCCGATGCCGTCACATTGAGGCGGTCAGCCGCCTTGCGGATCGAGCCGGCCCGGGCGACTTCGTCGACGTAATTCAAAATCCGGAGATGCTTCACCGGCGTCGCTATCCGCAAGTGGTGCCTTTTCGGCATCACTCTAACAAGAAAACGGCGGCAGATGGCAACACTAATTCTGGCTAGCTTCCGACCAGTGCTTCGCGATCAGGGCCCATGAACTCTCGCGGAGCCGAACGAAGCCGGGGGCCGACGCCACTGACCAGCCGTAACCCAACAGGAGCCCGCACATGGCCTTGCTTACCCGACGCTCCGCCGTCGTCGTCGCTGCCGCGCTCGCAATAGCCGCACCGCTCGCCGCGGCCGCACCTGCTGCCGCCGAGACCAAGCTGAAAATGGTGCTGAACTGGAAGTACCAGGGCCCGCAGGGCTTTTTGTTTCTTGCCGACGATCGCGGCTACTTCAAAGCCGCCGGTCTCGACGTGACTATGGACCAGGGCAACGGCTCGGGTGCCCCGATCCCGCTCGTAGCCAACGGCACCTACGACGTCGGCTTTGGCGATCTCAATGCCCTGATCGAATTTGCTGCCAAGAAACCTGAAGAAGCCCCGATGGCGGTCTATGTCGTATTCAACCAGCCGCCGTTCACCATCGCCGTCAAAGCCGACTCCCCGATCAAGACGCCGAAGGATCTAGAGGGCAAAACGCTGGGAGCGTCCGCGAGCGACGCCGCGCTTAAGCTATTTCCCGCTTTCTGCAAAGTCACCAAGATCGACTGCACCAAGGTGAATATCACCAACATGCAGCCGAACCTGCGGGAGCAGATGCTGATGCAGGGCCAGGTCGACGGCGTGTTCGGCTACGTCAATACCATCCGCTTTTCCGCCAAGCTCATCCACGTCGATCCGGACAAGCAGCTGCGGTTCATGAATTACGGCGATTACGGCATGGATCTCTACTCCAACGCGATCATCGTCTCGAAGAAGCTGATCAAAGACAATCCGGCGGCGGTCCGCGGCCTGGTTGCGGCCATCAATCACGGCATCGAGGACATGATCAAAGACCCGGATGCGGCTGTCGCCGCCGTCGCCAGGCGCGAACCGCTGATCAAGGTCGCAGTCGAGCGCGAGCGCCTTGAAGCCACGCTCAAGCTCGAGATGAACCATCCGGAGATCGCCAAGATCGGGCTTGGCAATGTCGATATGGCCCGGCTGAAGCGCTCGATCGATATCCTGGTCGAAGCCGTCAACCTGCCGCGCACGCCGACGCCGCAGGAGATTTTCACGCCGGCATTTCTGCCGCCGGCCGACGAGCTGCCGAAAAAATTGTTCTAGGCGGCTCGACGCGGCCGCTCCGTTTGGGGGCGGAGCGGCCGCTTTTTTCTGCAAAGACATCTTCCACGGCAGGACTAAGCTATGGAGCTAAATCTCAACGGTAAGGTGGCCGTGATCACCGGCCCGGCGAAGGGAATGGGCGCAGCGATCACCAACGCCTTTGCAGCGGAGGGCGCGCATTTGGCCCTCCTCGGACGCGACAGCGCCGCTATCGAGCCGGTCGCAACAGCTATCAAGGCCGCGGGCGGCGGCGCGATCATCGTGCCTTGCGATCTGACCGATGCGCAGCAATGCGCGGACGCTGCCGATAAGGCGAAAGCCGCCTATGGCGGCCGCATCGACATTCTCGTCAACGTCGCCGGCGGATCGGGACCGATCGGCAAGTCCGGAGTGGAAACCACGCCGGCCGAGTTCGATGACATCATCAGGCTGAACATGCACGGCGCCTTCCACATCATGCACAGCGTGCTGCCGACCATGATTGGACAGCGCTATGGCAAGATCGTCAACGTCGGCGGCACCTTCGGAATGCGCGGACGCGCCGGGCGCATGGCCTACTCGGCGTCGAAATGGGGTCTGCGCGGGATCACCAAGAGCTTCGCGCTCGAAGTCGGGCAGTACAATATCAACGTCAATTGCGTGGCCCCGGGGATGGTCGATGGACCGCGCTTTCGCGACAAAGTCTGCGCCGACATGGCAAAGCGGCTCAACATCAGCATTGAGGAGGCGATCGAGCGGCACGCGGCCGATTACGCTCTAAAGCGCGTGACCGTCGACGCCGACGTTGCCAACGCCTGTCTGTTCCTCGCCAGCGACGTATCGCGCCAGATCACCGGCATCGATCTTCCGGTCGACGGCGGCTGGGCGATGCTGTGAGCGAGGCCCCGATGGCCGCTACCGCTGTCACCGCCGACCTCCTAATCCACAGCGGCACTTTGGTGTCCCACGACGGCATGACCGCCGTCAGCATCGCCATCCGGGACGGGCGTGTGCTGGCGGTAGGCGCGCGGGAAGCGATGCCGGCAGCGCGGGAAACTTTCGACGCGAGCGGCTTGCACATCCGGCCCGGCGCCATCGACGTCCACGGGCATTTTCGCGATCC
>JBAUGC010000127.1:0-7017 GCA_049679485.1 Xanthobacteraceae bacterium | reverse complement strand
GTCTGCGCCCGAACGCAAGCAGCGCCTCGCCGGGCTCTACCCGGCCGACATCGAGCCGCAGCCGCGTGCGTGGCGCATAATGCGCAGCGAGCATGCCGGGAGCCAGCGGCGCGTCCTCGGCACGCGGCGAACCGGACGGCGCATAGGCAAGTTTTTGCTCGAGCACGCCCTCGATCGCCGCGCGCGGCAGGCCGCCCGGCCGGAGTAAAACCGGCTCGTCGAGGCAGGCGATGATCGTCGACTCGACGCCGACCGGCGTTGCGCCTCCGTCGATAATAAGTTCGATACGGCCGGCCAGATCGGCCTGCACGTGTTCGGCGCGGGTCGGCGAAACGTGACCGGACCGGTTGGCGGAAGGTGCGACCACCGGTTTCCCGAACGCCGCCAGGATATCGCGGGCGACCCCGTGGTTGGGAACGCGCACCGCGATGGTGTCGAGCCCGGCAGTCGCCAGGTCGGCAACGCGGCATCGGGCGGTTTTGGGCAGAACCAGCGTCAGTGGACCTGGCCAGAACGCTTTGGCAAGCTTGGCCGCCTTCGGATTAAAGCGGGCCAGCGCCTGCGCCGCCTTGAGATCAACGACGTGAGCAATCAGGGGATTAAACGCCGGGCGGCCCTTGGCCGCGTAGAGGCGAGCGACAGCGCGGCCGTCGGTGGCGTCGGCACCGAGGCCGTAGACGGTTTCGGTCGGAAACGCCACCAATCCGCCGGCAGCGAGCACGCGCGCGGCCTCGGCAACGGCAGCCGCATCGGCCTTCAAAACGCGTGTCGTCAGCGGGGCTGTCATTTAAGTCCTCCGGTGCCTAGATAACCGAAACGGCCGCCGCTTGCAGCCCCTCGGGGCCGACTGTATAAGCGCCGCTGTGTGGCGGAGTGTAGCGCAGTCTGGTAGCGCACCTCGTTCGGGACGAGGGGGTCGCAGGTTCAAATCCTGCCACTCCGACCATCAACCAGCCTTTTCCAGCAAATAGTCCGGCCCAATTGCCCCAGGTATGAATCCCGGGGCCGGTGGAACGATTGGCTCGGGTTTCTCGGCGGCGCGCCGGCGGCATCGCGGTGGCGCCGCATTTCAAGATCGAAAAAACGCTCTCGCCCGCATTGCTGCTTGAACAATCAGAGAGCCACTGATTCAGTGCTGGAAACTGATTCGCTACGGCATGTCTTCGAATGAGCGCCCAGGCTGAACGCGAATGCTATGATGCGGCTTTTTCGGAAAGCAGCGAAACGCGATTGCGAGACGTTTTTGAAGCGTTTGATAAATTAGCAAGAGAATTGCTGCAGCACATCGAGCAATTGCGCGACGCGGGATGGTTGGGTGCGGAAAACGAATTTACACCTGCTGCCGAGCCTGTCGACTATGCGGAAGACAACGACGAAACGGGTTATGTGTTGCGGTAGCCTGGTAGTGGTCGCATCGCCAAATTAAAAAACCGCTCCGACGTACTATTGCACCAGCTCGTCGGCTTCCCGAGTAGTGCCGCACCAAGAGCCGCCGCGCGCTCCGACGCCGGGGCGCTTAAAGATATCTTGCCTTAAGATCGACGCTGGTCTCGGCGCCAAGCTTGTCGAAATTGGCGGCGAGCCATTTGTCGGCGCGTTCGCGGCCGATCTCGAAAAGATGCATCAAGAATTTCCAGCTAGCGTTCATTTTGCTGGAACCCGCGAGGTCTCTGATGATGTCCTCGGCTTCGACGAGATGGATGAACATACGTTTGCCGCCGGTCAGCTTGCCTTCATCGATCATCTGCGTGACGAAAGCAATGGCGCGCATTTCCCGCATCAGCGATGAATTGAAGCTGATCTCCTGCATGCGATTGAGGATGGCGCGCGAGTCGGTCGGCAGTTCGGTACGTTCGGTCGGCGTGAGATGGACGAGAAGGACGTCGCACGACTCGCAGGCGTAGATCACCGGAAAGATCGCCGGATTGCCCATGAAGCCGCCGTCCCAATAGGCCTCGCCGTCGATCACGGGTGAGCGCATCATGAAGGGCAGGCAGGCCGAAGCGAGCACATGCTCGGCGGTGATTTCTTTGTTGGGGAACACCGCCACCTTGCCGGTACGCACGTTGGTCGCGCTGAGAAACAGCTTCACCACCTTTTGCGCGCGCACCCGCTCGAAGTCGACGACCTCGTTGAGCAGGTCGCGCATCGGATTGGCGTCCGTCGGATTGAGCTGATAGGGCGACATGAAGCGGCTGATGATGTCGACCATCACATAGCCGGGCGAATTGTCGAGCCCGAAGGTCGGGTTCATCTTGTCCACGAACGACGGCGCGATGATGCTGGCGGATGTCGTGTCCGACATCTTTTTCCAGAACGTGCGCATGATCTTCCGCGCCCCTTCGCGGCCGCCGGCTGCCAGGCCATCGGCCAGCAAAACCGCATTGACCCCGCCGGCGCTGGTTGCCGTGACGCCGTCGAAGCCGATGCGGTCGTCCTCTAGCAGGCGGTCGAGCACGCCCCAGGTGAAAGCGCCGTGACTGCCGCCGCCCTGGAGCGCCAGGTTGATCATTTTCTGGCCGGCCATCGGCGTACTCGCTTGGATGTCGGCGGACTTAGGCTGCGCGGTCATGTTTCCCCCCTAAACGGGCGCTGCGGTCATTTTTGACTGAGACGCTTTCCCATTATGGCAGCCTTCGACCGGCCAACGAGCTTTTCCGCCATATGGCAGCGGCTGCGGCAAACGCCATAGACGCACGCGCCCTGCTAACGTCAATATGATATGAATGTGAACCGCACCGCGTCAAACCGGCATTTCAGGTAAATCGCCCCGTTGGAGCTGGAATCGTGCGCCATCGCCTGTTTGACGGACGTTAACTCCTCACATCCGGCGGTCGTTTTGAGATTGATGAGCGGCCGCGTAGTCCCGGAAACCCGCCCGAACTGCTCGACTCAGATATTCTAACAACACGGTCGGCAAAATATCCGGCGGCGCGCCGTAGATCCTTTGGCTTGCGGTCGATCGGGATGACGGATCGAACTGAGCGCCTGTGTGCATCGCCGCGTGCAGGATTGCCGAGCCTTAAATTCGGTGGTTACTGGCTACCGTCATGCCGACGCGTATTACCATCAGCCGCCCCGACGATTGGCATCTTCACGTTCGCGACGGCGAGATGCTCAAGGCCGTCCTGCCTTACACGGCAAGCGAGTTCGGCCGGGCAATTTTGATGCCCAACCTCGTGCCTCCGATCCGGTCTCGGGAGGAGGGGATCGCCTATCGTGAACGCGTCAAGGCGGCGCTGCCGCCAGGGTCGCGCTTTACCCCGCTGATGACCTGTTATCTCACCGACGAAACCGTTCCCGACGACGTCGAACGCGGCTTTCGCGACGGTGTTTTCACGGGCGTGAAGCTCTATCCGGCGAACGCGACCACGAATTCGGCCGCGGGCGTTTCCGACTATCGCAATATCATGCCCGTGCTGGAGCGCATGGAGAAGATCGGCATGCCGTTCCTCATGCACGGCGAGGAGGTTGGCCCCGACATCGACATTTTTGACCGCGAGGTCGCATTCATCGACCGCCGGTTGTCGAAATGGGTGAAGGAATTTCCCGGTCTGCGGATGACGCTGGAGCATCTTTCGTCGAAGGACGGCGTTGAGTTTGTTGCAAGCGCCGCTCCACAGGTCGGCGGCACCATCACGCCCTATCATCTGAACCTGACCCGAACCGACTGGCTTGGCGCCGGATTAAAGCCGATGATGTATGCGATGCCGGTGATCAAGACTGCAAACGACCGCACCGCGTTGCGCAAAGCCGCAACTTCAGGAGCTGCCTGCTATTTTCTCGGCACCGATTCCGCGCCGCATCCGTTTGCGCGCAAGGTTGCGATCAACGGCGTGCCGGGTATCTTCAACGCGCCGGTGGCGCTTTCGACCTACGCCAAGGTGTTTGAGGAGGAAGGCGCGCTCGACAAACTCGAAGCCTTTGCGTCGCTCAACGGACCGAAGCATTACCGGCTGCTGCCGAACGAGGATAACATCGTGCTGGAAAAGTCGCCCTGGACGGCACCGGTCGAGGTCAAAGTCGCGGGCCCCGATGAGCGGACGCTACTTTATCGCGGCGGCGAGACGATCGAGTGGAAGGTGGTCGGATAGATTTTCTTTCCGAAAGGCACGGCGGCGTAGCAGAATGAAGAGAGCGTAATGACCGGCTTTGCCGACAAAAAAGTGATCGCCGAACTGACGGCGAAGATGTTGATCGAAGTGGAGGCGGTCCGCTTTATGACCGACAAGCCTTTTATTTTCACCTCCGGCTGGGCCAGTCCGGTTTATACCGATTGCCGGCGGCTCATTTCGTTTCCACGTGTGCGGCAAACACTGATCGATTTCGGCGTGACGACAATTGAACGCGAAGTCGGCTTCGAGCAATTCGACGCGGTAGCCGGGGGCGAAACTGCGGGGATTCCGTTTGCCGCCTGGATGGCTGACCGCCTGATGCTGCCGATGCAGTATGTTCGTAAGAAGCCGAAGGGCTTCGGCCGAAACGCCCAGATCGAAGGACACCTCGAGGCCGGCGACCGTGTGCTTCTGGTCGAGGATATGACCAGCGACGGCCGCAGCAAGGTCAATTTCTGCAAAGCACTGCGCGAAGCCGGCGCCAGTGTCGAACACTGCTTCGTCGTCTTCTTTTACGACATCTTTCCCGAGGGAAAGAAAATCCTGACGGATCTCGGCGTCACCCTGCACTCGCTCGCGACGTGGTGGGATGTCCTGGAAGCGGCGAAGAAAAGCGGCCAGTTCGAGAAGGCCAAGCTAAAAGAAGCTGAGAAATTCATGAAGGACCCTGCCGGCTGGTCGAAGGCGCATGGCGGCGTCGCCCAGGCTGCTGAGTAGTCGCCAGGCTTTCGCAGCATGAGACGTGGACGGGCTGGAACAAGTCCGGCCATGACGGATGTAAGCAATGCCTGATCAAATCGCTGATGTCATTGTTGTCGGCGCCGGCAATGCGGCGTTTTGCGCGGCGCTCGCGGCACAAGAGCGCGGCGCACATGTGTTGATGCTGGAAGCCGCGCCGGAAGAGGAGGCCGGCGGCAACAGCCGCTTCACCGCCGGCTCGATCCGCGTCGTCTATAACGGCACAAACGACATCAAGACCCTCGTGCCCGATCTTACGCCGGCGGAAATCGAAAGCACGGATTTCGGCACCTACACCGCCGATCAGTTCTTCGATGACATGGCGCGTGTCACGCAACATCGCGCCGATCCCGACCTTGTTGAACTGCTGGTCACGCATAGCTTCCCGACGCTCAACTGGATACGCGAAAAGGGCGTGCGTTTAATCCCGATCTACGGGCGGCAGGCTTTCAAGGTCGACGGCAGGTTCAAGTTCTGGGGCGGCCTGACGGTGGAAGCAGTCGGCGGCGGACCGGGTCTTGTCGCCATGCTCACGGCGGCCGCGAAACAACGCGGCGTCGACGTCCGTTACCGGACGCGCGCGCTGGATCTCCTTTATGACGGGACTCAGATAGAAGGCGTCTTGGTTCGCTCTGACGGCGTCATCCAAGAATTGCGGGCAAACGCCGTGGTGCTCGCTTGCGGCGGTTTCGAAGCCAATTCGGAATGGCGCACACGGTATCTTGGGCCGGGATGGGACTTGGCCAAGGTGCGTGGCTCGCGATTCAACACCGGCGACGGCATCCGCATGGCGCTCGCAATTGGCGGCAGCCCGCGCGGCAACTGGTCGGGCTGTCATGCCGTGCAATGGGAGATGAACGCACCGGAATTCGGCGATCTTGCGGTCGGCGACCAATTCCAGAAGCACTCTTATCCGTTCGGCATCCTGATTAATGCGGCGGGCAAGCGTTTCGTCGACGAAGGCGCGGATTTCCGCAACTACACTTACGCCAAATATGGCCGCGTGGTGCTGGAGCAGCCGGGTCAGTTTGCCTGGCAGATTTTTGACCAGAAAGTGAAGCATCTGCTTCGCGACGAATACAAAATACGGCAAATCACCAAAGTAACGGCGAACACTATCGAGGAGTTTGCGCAAAAGCTCGAAGGTGTGAACGCTGCCGCCTTCCTTCAAACCATCAAAGAGTGGAACGCGGCGGTACGCAACGATATTGCGTTCAATCCGAACGTCAAGGACGGGCGTTGCACGCATGGTCTTGTCATCGACAAAAGCAATTGGGCGAACGCAATCGATGCGCCGCCTTTCGAAGGGTACGCGGTTACCTGCGGCGTCACCTTTACTTTCGGCGGGTTACGCATCAACACCGATGGTGCGGTGCTTAATACCGATTACCAGCCGATCCGCGGCCTCTATGCCGCCGGCGAACTCGTCGGCGGCCTGTTTTATTTCAATTATCCGGGCGGCACCGGGCTGATGTCTGGCGCGGTATTCGGCAGAATCGCCGGGGCTTCTGCCGCAAGTGCTCGCGGCCTTCAATGAGCAGCCCCTGGCCGATCGAACTGCGCCTGTACAAGGACCGTAAAACTCTCGCGGTTAAGTTTGACAATGGCGAGAGCTTCGAGCTGCCGGCCGAATACTTGCGAGTGCGCAGTCCAAGCGCCGAAGTGCAGGGCCACTCGCCCGCCGAGCGCCGCCTTGTCGCCGGCAAGCGCGATGTGAAGATTCTGGAGTTGGAACCGGTCGGCAATTATGCAGTACGACCCGTGTTCGACGATCTGCATTCGACCGGGATTTTCAGCTGGGATTATCTTTTGGAGCTTGGTCGCAATCGGGAAACTTATTGGCGTGAATATCTCGGTGAGCTGAAGGACAAGCAGCAGTCGCGCGATCCGGCGCCAAAATAATCCAGAGACCCGGTCTGCACACTTTTAGGAAATCTGTGCGCTGTGACGAAAGGTTTGCTTCAAGCCGTGCGAATAAGCACATAACCACGCGCACCAAGCCATAGTGCGGGTCGGGTGAGCTTTTGAAGGGGCTTTGTCATGGGCAATCTGTTTAGGCATTTTCTCTTCAATGAGCGGGGCGCTACCGCAATTGAATATAGCCTGTTGGCGACCGGCATCGCGGGCGCGATTATCGCGGTCGTCCTCGGCCTTGGCACTAATC
>JBAUGC010000126.1:0-14523 GCA_049679485.1 Xanthobacteraceae bacterium | reverse complement strand
CCACAGCCCGAAACGATCCGACAGCGACACCTTCTCCTCGACCGCCTCGCCGGGATTGATCGCTGTCGCGCGTTCGTTTTCCATCATGTCGCGCGCCATCAGATGGCGGCGGTTCGAGGTGGCGTAGAAGATGACGTTCTCCGGCCGCCCCTCGATGCCGCCTTCGAGCATGGTCTTGAGCGCTTTGTACGAAGTGTCCTCGGCCTCGAACGAAAGATCGTCGCAGAACACGATGAAGCGCTGCGGCGCGTTGCGCAGAAGCCCCATCAGCTCGGGCAGCGACTCGATGTCTTCGCGGTGAATCTCGATGAGCCGAAGCGCGGCGCTGCAATGGGCGGCACCGACCGCGGCGTGGGCGGCCTTGACCAGCGACGACTTTCCCATGCCGCGTGCGCCCCAGAGCAGCGCATTGTTCGCCGGTAGGCCGCGCGCGAACCGTTCGGTATTTTCGACCAGGAGATCGCGCACCCGATCGATGCCCTTGAGCAGCGACATCTCGACCCGGTTGATGTGGCGCACCGGGGCGAGCGTTCGGCCCTCGGGGTGCCAGACGAATGCTTCGGCCGCGGAGAAATCCGGACCGGACGGCGCTCGCGGCGCAAGACGTTCGAGAGCGTCGGCGATCCGATGCAGAACCTCGTAGTCGGTGTCGCCGCGAGGTTGTGCTTTCGGCCTGCCTCCGGTGCGCTTATTCGCCGCTACCTTTTGTCCGCGTCGTGGAGATTTACCCATGTTTGCACCGGGTTGCGCCCATCCCCAGAGCGGGATGCGAACGCCCTCGCTAGCGCGCCCGGAGGCAAGCCGCAACATTGCAATTAGGCCAACGGCAGCTATAGTCCGCGCCGATTTCCCGCGCAAAATCGGTCCTTAGTCCTTAAGGGCGGCGCGTCGCGCAAGCGGACCGGAGGGACCATGTTTATCACGCCTGCATTCGCGCAAGGCAATCCGCTAAGCGGCCTATTCGGCGGCGACAGCAGCGGCATGCTCACATCGCTACTGCCGCTGATCTTGATTGTCGTGATTATGTATTTCCTGGTGCTGCGTCCTCAGCAACAGCGGGTGAAAAGCCATCAGTCGATGGTCAAGGCGCTGCGCCGGGGCGACACCGTGGTGACCAACGGCGGGCTCGTCGGTAAGGTCACTAAAGTGGTCGACGACGACCAGATCGAGGTTGAGATCTCCGACGGCGTCCGGGTGCGGCAGATGCGCTCGATGGTGTCCGAAGTGCGCGCCAAGGGCGAGCCGGTCAAAGACGACAGCGCGAGCTGATCGCGCCCGGCGCGATCGCAAGCAAGGGCTACAGTATCGATGTTGTTTTTCACGCGGTGGAGAGCGGCCGGCATCCTGATCACGGCTCTGGTCGTGTGCCTCTTTGCGCTGCCGAATTTCTTCTCCGAGAACACGGTGCGCAAATGGCCGTCCTGGGCGCAGCGCCACATCGTGCTCGGTCTCGACCTGCAGGGCGGATCGAGCCTGCTCCTTGAAGTCGACACCAATGCGGTTCGCAAAGAGCGGCTGCAGGGAATTGCCGACGACGTGTTGCGCATTCTGCGCGGAGCCCGCATCCCATTCACCGGCCGTTCCATCCACGGCAATAGCGTGGAAGTGCGCATCACACGCGAAAGCGACGTCGACAACGCCGTTGGCAAGCTGCGCGAGCTGTCGCAGCCATTGTCGGGCATAATCGGCTCCTCCGGGCAGCGCAGCGTCGATATCGCCGAGAACAGCGGTCTGATTACGCTGACGCCCTCGGACGCGTCGCTGGCCGAACGCATTCGCCAATCGGTCGATCAGTCGATCCAGATCATCGAGCGCCGCGTCAACGAACTCGGGCTGGTCGAGCCGACCATTCAACGCGAGGGCGCGGATCGCATTCTCGTACAGGTGCCCGGCCTGCAGGACCCGTCGCGGCTAAAGGAAATTCTCGGCAAGACCGCGAAGCTCGATTTTCGCATGGTCGATCAGTCGATGACCGCAGAGCAGGCGATCGCGACCCATCCGCCGGCGGACGCGGAAATTCTCGACGGCGAGGGCGGCCAAAAGTATCTGATCGAGAAGCGCGTGCTGGTCTCCGGCGCCGATCTTACCGACGCCCAACCCGGCTTCGACCAGCGCAACAGCGAGCCGATCGTCAGCTTTCGATTCAACTCGAGTGGCGCGCGTAAATTTGCCGAAGCCACGCAACAGAATGTCGGCAAACCGTTCGCCATCATCCTCGACAACAAGGTGATCTCGGCGCCGGTCATCCGCGAACCCATCCTTGGCGGGTCCGGGCAGATTTCCGGCAATTTCACCGTGCAGCAGGCGAACGATCTTGCGATCCTGTTGCGCGCCGGCGCCTTGCCGGCGCCGCTGACCGTGATCGAGGAACGAACCGTCGGGCCGGGCCTGGGTCAGGATTCGATCAATGCCGGCGAGCACGCCGCCTATGTCGGCGCGGCTCTCGTCATCGTATTCATGCTGGCGACCTACGGCCTGTTCGGACTGTTCGCCAACGTCGCGGTCGCGATCAACGTCGCCATGATCTTCGGTGTCCTGTCGATGCTCAGCGCAACGCTGACGCTCCCGGGCATCGCCGGCATCGTGCTCACGGTCGGCATCGCGGTCGATTCGAACGTGCTGATTTACGAGCGCATCCGCGAGGAGGTCCGAGCCGGCCGCAGCGCGATCAATGCCATCGACGCGGGGTTCTCCCGCGCGCTTGCCACCATTCTCGATTCCAACATCACCACGTTCATCGCCGCGGCCGTGTTGTTCTATATCGGCACCGGTCCGGTCCGCGGCTTTGCCGTGACGCTGGGCGTCGGCATTCTCACCAGCCTTTTCACCGCTTTCACGCTGACGCGGCTGATCATGGCGTATTGGGTGCGGATGTGGCGACCACGCGTAGTCCCGATCTGATCATTACGAAAGCATGCCTGTGCGCCTTCTTCGCATCGTTCCCGATGACACCAAATTCGATTTCATGCGCTTTCGGCGCATCAGCTTTCCGGTATCGGCGATGCTGTCGATCGCGGCGATCCTTTTGTATTTCATCCACGGACTGAACTTCGGCATCGACTTTGTCGGCGGCACCTTGATGGAGGTTCAGACCAAGGCCGGACCCGCCGATATCGCCAAAATGCGCGGCACGATCGGGTCGCTTGGGCTCGGCGATTTCCAGCTGCAGGAATTCGGCGCACCGAACGACGTGCTGATCCGCATTTCCGAGCAACCGGGCGGCGACACGGCGCAGCAGCAGGCGGTGCAGAAGGTTCGCGACGCTCTCGGCAGCGAGGTCGAATACCGGCGTGTGGAAGTGGTCGGGCCGAGCGTGTCGACCGAGCTTCTGTCCTACGGGACCATCGGGCTCGTGCTCGCGATCGGAGCCATCCTGATCTATCTCTGGTTCCGGTTTGAGTGGCAGTTCGCGCTCGGCGCCATGATTGCCAACGTGCACGATCTGGTGCTCACCGTCGGCTTCATGTCGCTGACGCACATCGACTTTGATCTCACCAGCATCGCGGCATTGCTCACCATCCTCGGCTACTCGCTCAACGACACGGTGGTGATCTACGACCGCATCCGTGAAATGCTGCGGCGCTATAAGCGCATGCCGATGCCGGATCTCCTCAATGCATCGATCAACGCCACGCTGTCGCGCTCGATCGTCACCCATCTCACCGTGTCGCTGTCGCTGCTCGCGTTGCTGCTGTTCGGCGGCCAGGCGATCCGCAGCTTCACCGCGACGATGATGTTCGGCGTGGTGCTGGTTGGCACCTACACGTCGGTGTTTATTGCGTCGCCGATCCTGATCTATCTCGGTGTCGGCCGCACCCGGCAGGGCGGGCCGGAGGATACCGAGGCCGAGACGCCGCTCGCGCCGCCAACGGCTCCTACGGCACCCACACCCGCGGCACGGCGGACGAGAGCGCGCCGTTAGTGGAAGCGCGCCATCTGCCGCGCCAGGCGGTGATCGATGCTCATGGCGGAGGCGGTTTCCGCTTTGCGGATATGTCCCATCGCGGCTCGCTCCTTTGTCTGCCTGACGGTATTTGGGCCTGGCCGGTCGTTTCGCCGGATCGACTGACGGATGAGGCGTTATCGCCGGTGTTTGATCGCGCCGACGCGTTGGACTTTTTTATTCTCGGCGCCGGCTACGGCCCCTGGGTCGCACCGGAGCCTTTGCGGGCGCGATTCCGCAACGCGCACATTTCATTCGATGCCATGACCACCGGCGCCGCCGCGCGCACCTATAACGTGATGCTGATGGAAAATCGCCGCGTCGGCGCCGGTCTGATTGCGGTGGATTGAATGCTAAGCTTGGCTGCATGCAGGATGTGTTCGCCCACTGCGCCGAGCTGGTCCGGACTGCCGATCGGGATCGTTTTATCGCTGCGTTGTTCGCGCCGGCGCAACTTCGCGGCGCGCTGCACGCGGTCTATGCTTTCAATGCCGAGGTGACGCGCGTGCGCGACGTGGCGCACGCGGCACTACCCGGCGAAATCCGCCTGCAATGGTGGAGCGACGTCATCAGCGGCGAAAGGGCCGGTGAGGCCCGCGCTAATCCCGTCGCTGCGGCGCTGCTTTTCACAATGGAACGCCATCAACTCTCTTCGGCCACGCTTATCGATCTGATTGAGGCGCATCGCTTCGACCTCTACGACGACCCGATGGCCAGTGTTGACGATCTCGAAGCCTACACGACACGAACATCCTCGGCGCTGTTTGCTCTTGCCACTCAAATTCTTGCCGACACGGACGCCGTGACTGCTTGCCTGCCGGCTGGCATTGCGTATGGCATCGCGGGGCTGCTGCGTGTCTTTCCCCAACACGCAGCCCGGCGTCAGCTTTATGTGCCGACAGGTCTCCTGGAGCATCATCAGGTCCGCTTGCATGATTTATTTGCCGGCCGGTCCTCGCCCGGCCTGAAGGCCGCGCTCGCGGACTTGCGCGACCTCGCGCGCCGCCAACTCGAAGCCGCGGGAACTTTGATGGCGTCGCTTCCGCCGGAAGCGGTGCCGGCTCTGCTTCCGCTCGCGCTCGTCGGCAGATCGCTCGACCGGCTGAACAGGAGCGATCCATTTGCGCCCACTGAAATTCCACCGTGGCGGCGGCAGTGGCTGATCTGGCGAGCCGCGCGCAACCCGGCGCGGATTACGCGATAAAGGATCGACGGCGGAAAGCGGGCTCCAAGCGCTGCACATGCGTCGTGCTTGCGTGCAAAATTCCCGCAAGCGATAAGGTGTGCAAGAACAACGCGGGAGGACTACCTTGGCGACCATCGTGCTTGCTCACGGCGGCTGGTCGGCGGCTTGGGCCTGGAAGAAAGTGCGGCCCCTGATCGCTGCGGCCGGGCATCAGTTCTTCACGCCGACCTACACCGGGCTGGGCGAGCGAGCGCACCTGGCGAGCCCGTCAAATGATCTCGAAACGCACATGGCCGATGTGCTTGGCGTGCTGAAATTCGAAGATCTCCGCGACGTCGTGCTCATCGGCCACAGCTACGGCGGCATGGTTGCGACGGGCGTGGCTGACCGAGCGCGTGATCGCATCAGCCGGCTGATCTATCTTGATGCCTTTGTGCCGGCGAATGGCCAAGCTTTGATCGATTTGGTGCCGCAGGCAGAACGGCAGCGACTGCTGGGCAGCGTTGCGACGGGGGACGGTTGGCGAGTCACCCCGAACCCGACGCCGCCCGACACGTCGGCGGAGGATCTGGAGTGGATTGGAAAGTTCAGGATGCCGCAATCGGTTAAATGCTTCGAGCAGCCGCTCCAATTGCAAGCCGAGCTTTATTTGCCGCGCGTCTATATTCACTGCACGCGGTACGCCGACAAAAAGCCGTTCGCCCAGTTCGCCAACCGTGCCAAGGGCCAAGCCGGTTGGCAGCTTTATGAACTTGACGCCAGCCACAGCCCAAACGTCACCGCGCCGGCCGCGCTCGTGGAGGTACTAGCGCGGATTTTGGCTCCATAAGTTATGGCTTGTAGGGGAATGCACGCTGCTTTTTTAACCATATAGCGGCCGTGCTCTCAAATTGCATTATCTTGGATTAGCACTTTCCCTTACTGTTGTAGCCTAAATTGCCCATGTCTCGTTGTTTTAGCGACCCGATTTACCCTCCTTAAACGCTGAGCGTTGTATTTTTAACCAGAAGTGGCGCCAAATTGGGGCCTCATCAAAAAGATGCACAAAGGCATCTCAGTGAGGTGTCGTGGGATCACAATTCAAAAGAGTGCCGCAAGGTCTGGCACAAGACCTTGTCGAGCTGGCCGCCGAGCATTCTTCGGAAAAACGACTGAAATTGCTGCGGCGGATAACCGACGTCTATCTGGACTCCGCAGAGCAATCGGTCCCTGCGGCACAATATCTGTTCGACGAACTTGTGGAGCGCATTCTCGGCGAAATAAACGCGGACGCTCGAGCGGAGGCTTCGGCGCAATTCTCCGTCATGACCAAAATTCCAGAGTCCTTGGCGCATCGTCTGGCAACCGATCACGACATCAAGGTCGCCGCGCCGATGGTGGAGAACTATCAGGCGCTGTCGGAGAAGACACTCCTTGCCGTAGCCAGAGACGGCTCGCAGGAACATTTGCGCTCCATTGTGAGCAGAGCGGTCGTCAGCCCCTCCGTCTCCGATATTGTTGTGGAACGGGGCGACGGAAAGACGGTCCGGAAGCTTGCCGCGAACCAGGGAGCGCAGTTCTCCAGCGGCGGCATGCGGACACTGGCTTACAAATCCGACAAGGATACCGAGCTGCAGGGCTTATTGGTTGACCGCGCCGACCTGTCTCTTGAGGCGATCGGAATATTGCTGCCCAAAGTCTCCGAGGAGCTGGCGACCAGGCTGCAGAATCGACCGATCGCAATCGATCAGGCTGCGATCGGGTCGCATGTTGCCGGTTGGATGAAGGACCATTCGAACAATATCGCCCGGACGCAGGCCCATATCAAAGGCATCCGCGAGGGCCACCTCCGACTAGAGGACGTTGTGAGGGAGACCCTTCGCGCAAAGCAACTGTTGTGCGTCGTGTCGGTGTTCGCAGCGATGTTGGATCTTGATGCGGGGTATGTCTTCGGCCTTTTTGCCAAGGGACCGGTTCAGACGGCATTATTGTTGCTGCGTTCGATCGAACTGCCTTGGCCCCTTGTTGAGGGATTCCTCAACCTGAAAAAACAAAAGATCGTGGACGAACAGCCCAACGAGGCCATTCAGCAGACGGATTACGAGTCAATCGACGTCTCGGCGGCGCAGCGTGTCGTTAGATTTATGAAGGTGCGGCGCGTAGCGCTGGCTGGCGCCGTGGCTTGATCGCTGGATCCGGCGGAAGGGCGTTAGAACGCGAAGCGGTCGCGCAGATTGCGCCGGCCGGAGACGATGCGCCCGACCAGCGCGCGTTCGGCATCGCTCTTGATCAGCGAACCGATAAGGTCGAGCTGGTTCATCGCCACCAGTTCGAGGATTTCGCTGCGGACTTCGCCTTGCGCATTGCGCGGCAGTGATTCCACGATCTGCAGGCGCTCGGGGCCTGCGCCGCCGAGAAAATCGCCCAGCTCGCGCTCGCTGGCGCTGCCTTCAACGAACGCATAGAGGCCGGTGCCGGTCCGCCGGTCGGGAAAGGTGACGATCGAGACGTCACGAACGTGCGGATGGGTTTTCAGACGGGCGGCGATCTCGGGCGCCTCGCGGACAAAGCGCATGCCGCGACCCTCACGATCGGTTACGCCGATGCCGCGGGTGATGGCGTAATAGACCTTCTTGCCGGTCGCCATCCACACGCGGGTGATCAACGTCTTGCGCGCCAGTACCCGGCGTTCCGCGGCGGTCAACGCGTCGGGTGCATAACGGCGCTTGTGCTTGAGCAGATGCCGCAAATCCTCATAGCGCGCCAGGCGGAACAACTTGCCGCGGCGGCGAAAACACGAGGCGAGCTGAAAGTCGGTGATGCAGGCGCGGCCGTTGGCATAGAGCCAGTTCTGTTCCTTGGCGAGATCGTTGTGGGTAATTCCGGCATGATGCAGCGCCCGCAGCGCGGCTTTGGCGGAGCGGAAGTAAGCGGCATCTCCGTGGGGCTTGGCGATGTGCAGCGGCACGCCGTCGATCCAGCCGCGAACCAACGCGCGGCCTCCCGCAAAGAGCAGCGGCGGGCAAACTCCCAACGGCCCGGCGACGGCGAGCGCGCGGCGTTCGCGCCGAAATAACAACTGCGCCAACGGCCGGCTCCACCACGGCACCTCGTCGAGGCGACGCAGTACCGCTTCGACTTCGCCGGCCTCGGTGCGGAAATGGCCGCGTTCGATCGTGGAGAAGATGTCGCGCTTGAGGAGGACGCTGCTGCGCCACGCTTGCGCCAACACCGACTGATCTTCACGTTCATCCATGCGGCTTTTGTAGCACAATCACTCGGCGGCATGCGGCACTGCCGCGCCGATCCACGCCTCGAGGTCGGCGAGCGCACGCGCACAGAGCGCCGGCTTTTTGGCGCTACGCGCCGTGCCACCCCCGAGCGGCGGGAACAATCCGAAGTTGACGTTCATCGGCTGAAACGAGCGCGGGCCGGCATCGATCGTTTCGATATGCCCTCCGACGATATGGGCGAGGAGCGCTCCGTGCGCCGTTGTCAGCGGCGGCAGGCTCGGCCTTTCGCCCAGCCGCTCGGCGCTGGCGAAGCGGCCGGCAAGGAGGCCGATGGCAGCCGACTCCACGTAGCCCTCGCAGCCGGTAATCTGGCCGGCAAAGCGCAGCCGCGGCATCGCGTCGAGCCGCAGTGTCTCATCGAGCAGCTTGGGCGAATTGAGGAAGGTGTTGCGGTGCAGTCCGCCGAGTCGGGCGAATTCGGCGTTGGCGAGGCCCGGAATGGTGCGAAAGATGTGCGCCTGTTCACCGTGCTTCAGTTTGGTCTGGAAGCCCACGATGTTGAACAGCGTGTCGAGTTTGTTGTCCTGGCGCAGTTGCACCACGGCATAAGGCTTTTCCAACGGCCGGCGTGGATTGGTCAGGCCGAACGGCTTCATCGGCCCATGGCGCAACGTTTCCCGGCCACGTTCGGCCATCACCTCGATCGGCAGGCAACCGTCGAAATAGGGCGTGGCCATTTCGAATTCGTGGAATGAGGTCTTGTCTGCGGCCAGCAAAGCATCGACGAAGGCTTCGTACTGCGCGCGCGTCAGCGGGCAATTGATGTAATCGGCGCCGGATCCGGCGGGTCCGGATTTGTCGTAGCGCGATTGGAACCAAGCAATGTCGAAATCGATCGAATCGCGATGCACGATCGGCGCGATGGCGTCGAAGAATGCGAGCGCGGCTTGGCCGGTTAGCGCGCGGATGGTTTCGGCGAGCGCGGGCGAGGTGAGGGGACCGGTGGCTACGATCACGCTGTCCCACTCGTCCCGAAGCTCCAGGATTTCCTCGCGGCTGACCTCGATCAGCGGCTCGCCCTCAATCGCCGCAGTGACCGCGGCGGCGAAGCCATCCCGGTCGACGGCAAGCGCTCCGCCGGCCGGAAGCATGTGGGCGTCGGCCGCGCGCAGCACCAGAGAGCCGAGCCGACGCATCTCCTCGTGCAGGAGGCCGATGGCACTGCCTTGCGCGTCATCGGAACGGAACGAGTTCGAGCAAACGAGCTCGGCGAAATTCCCGGTCTTGTGCACTGCGGTGGAGCGAAAAGGCCGCATTTCGTGGAGCACCACGGGCAGGCCGCGGCGTGCAAGCTGCCACGCCGCCTCCGAGCCGGCGAGACCGCCGCCGACAATGTGAACAGGTTGGGACGAGCGCATCACAGCATAAAGTTAGGCGGGGTCCGCTGACGGCACAATGCGGGCGATAATAGGTAAGATTGAACGGCCGGCTGGCAGTTGGCGGCATATTGGCCCTCTGCTATAGGCGAGGCGTCGCGCATCTGCTAGGCGAAGCTAAAGGTTGCCGCTATGTCCGTTGACGCCGAGACCGTCCGTCGGGTCGCGCATCTCGCGCGCGTGGCGGTCGCCGAGGATGAGGTCGAGCATCTTCGCGGTGAACTCAATGCCATGCTTGCGTTCGTCGAGCGGCTGGCCGAAGTGGACGTCACGGGAGTCGAGCCGATGACTTCGGTGACGCCGATGGCAATGAAGATGCGGCAGGACCGAGTGACCGACGGGGGCATCGCTGACGATGTCATGGCGAACGCACCCGCGCGGGAAGATCATTTCTTTGTTGTGCCCAAAGTGGTGGAATGATGTGCATTGCATGTGAACAGGACGCTCTCTGGTTCGCCTATTTGCAAAGGCGAGGTCTCATCACGCCCGAGGGTTATTTGGTGGAGCAGCCGCCGTTCCTCGCTGATGCAATCGAGTCGGAGCCGGCTCAGGCTCAGCCTCAGGACGAGAAGAAACCAGACAGCGCCACCGTGCCTGCGGGAAAAAGCGAGTTCTCCTGCGACGATCCGAAGGTTGGATGACCGATCTCACCTCGTTGACGCTGGCGCAGGCCCGCGACGCGCTGCGAAATAAAGACTTCACCGCAACCGAACTCGCCGAGGCGCATCTTTCCGCCATCGAGCAGGCACGCGTTCTCAATGCCTTCGTGCTGGAAACGCCTGATCGCGCGCGCGACATGACGCGCGCTGCAGATGCGCGACTGGCAAAAGGCGAAGGCGGGCCGCTTGAAGGGCTGCCACTCGGTATCAAGGATCTGTTCTGCACCGCAGGCGTGCGTACCACGGCATGCTCGCATATCCTGGAAAACTTCGTTCCCACTTATGAATCGACCGTCACCGCCAATCTGTGGCGGGACGGGGCGGTCCTGCTCGGCAAGCTCAACAACGACGAGTTCGCCATGGGCTCGTCCAACGAGACATCCTTCTTCGGCCCGGTGGTGTCACCATGGCGGCGGCGCGGCTCGGATACAAAGATCGTGCCCGGCGGTTCGTCAGGCGGTTCGGCGGCGGCCGTCGCCGCCAATCTTTGCGTCGGCGCGACCGGCACAGATACCGGCGGTTCGATCCGCCAGCCGGCGGCGTTTAGCGGCGTCGTTGGAGTGAAACCGACCTACGGCCGCTGCTCGCGCTGGGGCATTGTCGCGTTCGCGTCTTCGCTCGATCAGGCCGGGCCGTTCGCCCGTACCGTGCGCGATTGCGCCATCTTGCTCCGCTCGATGGCCGGCCCCGATCCGCGCGACACGACCTGCGTCGATCTTGCGGTGCCGGATTACGAAAAAGCCGTCGGCGCCTCGATCAAGGGCAAGCGCATCGGCATCCCGAAAGAATATCGAGCGCCGGGGATGGCGGCCGAGATTGAGGACTTGTGGCAGCGCGGTGCGCAATGGCTGAATGACGCAGGGGCGGAGATGGTCGACATTTCGCTGCCGCATACCGCGCACGCGCTGCCGGCCTACTACATCGTGGCCCCGGCCGAAGCCTCATCCAATCTCGCGCGCTACGACGGTGTCCGCTATGGACTGCGCGTTCCCGGCCGCGATGTCATCGAAATGTATGAGCGCACCCGCGCCGAAGGCTTCGGCAAGGAAGTACGCCGGCGCATCATGGTCGGTACCTATGTGCTCTCCGCCGGATATTACGACGCGTATTATCTGCGGGCGCAGAAGGTGCGAACGCTGATCAAGCGTGATTTCGAAGCGTGCTTTGCCGCGGACGTCGACGCCATCCTGACGCCGACGACGCCTTCGGCCGCCTTCGCCGTAGGTGAGAAGGGTAGCGCTGATCCGGTCGAGATGTATTTGAATGACATATTCACTGTTACGGTGAATATGGCCGGTCTGCCGGGCATTTCCGTGCCGAGCGGTCTCGATGCGCAGGGGTTGCCGTTGGGTTTGCAGGTGATCGGGCGGCCGTTCGAGGAAGAGACTTTGTTTGCCGTTGGCGCCGTCATCGAGCGGTCCGCCGGATACTTCCGGCCGCAGCGATGGTGGTAGCCCGCGCCGCCGTCAAACCGGACGTGGAGCCGGAGATCCGCCCGCCTTGCGCGCCGAAGGGTCGATGATTTCGTTGCGTCGCCGCGGCAGCGCTTCCGGATGCTGCTGCTGCAGGAACGCGATCAGCTTTTCCCGCAGGTCGGCGCACACGTCGCCGGTAGTGGCGGCGGAATTTGAGTTCACCAGAATTCGTACCTCGATCGCTTCCGCGCTGGTATTGGTCACTTGGACGCTCACGACCTTGGCGTTGTCTTTATTTGTCTCGGCGACCAGGTCGGCGGCCTTCTTGCGGACGACGTCGACGGGAGCGGCGTAATCGAGATAGAGCAGAGCGCTGCCCATCGTGGCCGCCGCCTCCCGCGTCCAGTTGTAGAACGGCTGCTGGATGAAAAAATTCAGCGGCACGATCAGCCGCCGCAGGTCCCATAAGCGGATCACCACGTACGTGGCGGTGATTTCCTCGATCCAGCCGTACTCGTTCTGCACCGTAACCGCATCCTCGATACGGATCGGCTGGGTGATCGCAAGTTGAACGCCGGCGATGAGGTTGCTGAGCACCGGTTGCGCGGCGAGACCGAACACCACGCCGGCGACTCCAGCCGAGGCAAAAAGACTGACGCCATATTGACGCACCGCATCAAAAGTCATCAGGGCGAAGCCCGCGGTGACCAGAACGATGATCGTGTCCATGACGCGAAGCAGGACGCGCACCTGGGTGATGTGTTTGCGCGCCAGCAGATTATCCTGGACCTCCGTTCGAAAGCCCATGAGATAGATATTGGCGGCGATGTGCAGCGCGGTTATCGCCATCCAGCCGAGCAAAGAAATAGTCGCGAGGCCCAGCATCCGGGCGAAGATGGCCTTGGTGTTTGGATCGAGCGGCGAGGTCGGCAATGCAACCGCGAAGGCTGCCAGCAAAAACGCAAGACGTGTCGGCTCCTTGGTCGCCTTGAGAATTGAATACCAATATGACCGTTCGCGGAGCAGCCGCTCCAGCAGCGCAAGTATCGCGGCGTGCAACAGCCAGGCGATGATGAGTGCACCGGCGAGGATGAGCAACGATACCGCCCATGCCGGAGCAAAGCCGAGCGCGTCGGCGAAGGTGCTGAATACCGACTGCAGTTGTTGCGTAATGTCTTGCCGCATGTTGCTAAAACTACAGTGTCGAAACGCTTGAGAAAACGTCCGGTTTCGATCCGCGGCGCTGGACAGCATGTCGGCGCGGTGGCATCAAGGCGCCAGATAGACCGTAAGCACCAAACCCGCGATCGGCGATGAAGACCTTCCTGCTGCGCTTGTTTACCTGGTGGAACAGCCAGACCTTTGGAACCCAAGTGTGGACTAGTCTTTACGGCGAATTCGTCGGCGAAGACGAATTCGGCAATCGCTACTACCGCAACAAGAACGGCAAAATCGATCCAACGCTCGGCATCGAGCGGCGCTGGGTAATTTACAAGGGGATCGCCGAGGCCTCTACCGTGCCGCCGAGCTGGCACGGCTGGCTGCACCATACCGTCGACGTACCACCGACCGAGGACAAGGTTAAGCCGCGCCTCTGGGAGAAGCCGCACCGACCCAATCTGACCGGTACACCCGGTGCCTATCGACCAAGCGGTTCGACGTTGGCACAGGGTCGTCGACCGAAAGCAACGGGCGATTACAAGCCCTGGGCGCCAGGCGGTTAGCTGAAACTCCCCTCGAAGCCGTTTGCCCTTCCCGCGCCTCATTCCCCGTGTTAACGGGGCGAACCGCGATGATGCGCCAAACCTGATCGCGCTGCCGGATTCCATGCATCGTATCGCCGTCCTACTGGCCGTGCTCGGCGCACTGCTCGCTGCGGGATCAGCGCAGGCGCAGTTGGGAGCCATATTCGGCGATTCTCCACCGCGCCCGCCGGGCAATGTCCCGAACGGATCGTTTCCCCCGCAGCCGCCGCCGGTGCAGTACCCCGGCCAATCTTCGTATCCGCCGCCCGCTGCGCCCCCGCCGGCGCAGTATCCTGCCCAGTCCTCGCTTCCGCCGCCTGTCGCGGGCCGTCCGCCGGCGCGGTTCCCTGCTCAATCTTCCCTGCCGCCACCTGCGGGGCCCCCGCCATCCAGCATCCAGGCGGAGCCTTTGCCGCCGCCTCCCGGGGCGACCTCGGTGCCGCTTGATCAGGGCGCGCGCCTGACGCCGCCGGGCGCCAATCCTACGCCACCGCAACCGGCGGATACTTCACCGCCGCCCGACGATACGGTGATCACCGAAATGCCGACGCAAAAAATCGAGAATTCGCGCGCGGTATTTTCCGGCCTCGACAAGATCACCGGCCGCATTATCACCTTCGATGCGGCGATCGGGGAAACGGTCCAGTTCGGGGCGCTCCAGGTGACCGCGCGCGTGTGCTACACGCGGCCACCGACCGAGGCGACCAACACCGACGCGTTCGTCCAGGTAGACGAAGTCACGCTGCAGGGCGAGGTCAAGCGCATCTTTTCGGGCTGGATGTTCGCCGCCAGTCCGGGGCTGCACGCCGTCGAGCATCCAATTTACGATGTTTGGCTGAACGATTGCGCTTCGCCGATCAAGGTCGCCGAACCGCTCGCTGCGCCCGCGCCGGCGGCGGCTGTAGCTCCGCCCGCGCGCTCCCGCAC
>JBAUGC010000125.1:0-2925 GCA_049679485.1 Xanthobacteraceae bacterium | reverse complement strand
GTGCATGAAAATCGCCAGCAAGATGATAAAGGGCAGTGGAATCCCCAAAAGCCAAAGCAATAACCCGCGTCCGAAACCCATGGTGGTCTCTCCTCAGCAGCTTTAGATTTCGAGTCGATAACGTCGCGCGGCTGATAGAGTTCCATTAAGAACTGCGGCGGCGCGGTTGCTCTCGCTGCGCTAAACAGTTTGATACGGGATCGTGGCCCGATCCAACTAACGCGGCACCTCCGAGCGAGAAAGAATGCGTGGAAGTCAGACTTCGAGCATAAACGAGATTGATCTCGTCAACATCCGAACCGACGTCGTCGGCAGCCTGCTCCGGCCGGCGGTGGTACGGGAGGCGCGCGTAGTGTTCGACGAAGGCAAGCTCCCCGGTGAAGCGTTGCGCGCGATCGAGGACGATGCGATTCGGGACGCCGTTCGGTTGCAGGAGGAGCTGGGCCTCGACGTTGTCACCGACGGCGAGATGCGCCGACTGAATTTTCAGGACAGCTTCGGTGCTTCGGTCACCGGCTACGACACCGAGCGGTCGACTTTGAAAGTGTATGAACAGAGGGTCGAAGGCGCTGCCCCCGGCGAGCGTTGGGACATTCCGACCATGGGCCACGCTGGCACTGCGGTAGCGCACCGCCGGCCCGCCAAATCGCGTCTTACGCTTCAACATAACGTGCCGCTGGAAGAATATATCTTCGTTCGCGAGATCGCGCAAAGACCGGCCAAGGTTTCGCTGATCGGCCCGGACCGCATTTCCCAGCGTTTCGCGTATGAAAGTTCGACCGCCGTCTATCGCGACATGGAGGCGTTTTTAGCCGACGTTGTCGCGATCGAGCGGCAGATCGTGACCAGCCTTGTCGACGCGGGATGCCGCTATGTCCATGTCGATGCGCCAGGTTTCACGGCCTATGTCGATGAGCCTTCGCTGCAACAGATGAGAGCGCGAGGTGAAGACCCCGAGCAGAATCTCGATCGTTCACTCAAAGCCGAGGCGGCGGTGATCGCCGGCTACCCCGGCATTGTCTTCGGCATTCATCTCTGCCGCGGCAATCAGCGCAGCATGTGGCACCGCGAAGGGACTTATGACGCGATCGCCGAGCGGTTATTCAACGAACTGCCGCATCAGCGATTCCTGCTCGAGTATGATTCGCCCCGCGCCGGGAGCTTCGCGCCGCTGCGCTTTGTCCCGGAGGGCAGGGTGGTGGTGCTGGGGCTCGTCAGCAGCAAAGTTCCCGAACTCGAAAGCGTGGACGAGCTGAAGCGGCGGATCGATGAAGCAAGCCGATTTCTGCCGCTCGACCAGCTGGCGATTTCCCCGCAGTGCGGCTTTGCCTCGGACGTGATCGGCAATCTGCTCAGTCCTGACGATCAGAAGCGAAAGCTCGGGCGTGTCGTCGAGGTGGCGCGGCAGGTTTGGGGATAGCGGACGGCCGACGGGTGGCCCAACCGTCGATCGTTCGTCGTCAGGTTCCGTAGCTCTGAATGAGCGAGCCGGCGACCAGCGTCCAGCCGTCCACCAGAACGAAGAAGATCAGCTTGAACGGCAGCGACACCACAACTGGCGGCAGCATCATCATGCCCATCGACATCAGTACCGAGGCGACGACGAGATCGATGATGAGGAACGGGAGGAACAGCAAAAATCCGATCTCGAATGCACGCTTGAGTTCGGAAATCATAAAGGCCGGGATAAGCACGCGCATCGACAGGTCTTCGGGCTTCTGCGGCTGTTTCTCGCCTGACATGTCGACAAATAATTGCAGGTCCTTGTCGCGGACGTTCTTCTCCATGAAGCTGCGCAGCGGGCCGGATGCGCGATTGAGTGCTTCGGGGACACTGATCTCATTGGCAATGAGCGGCTTGACACCGGCGTCATAGACGCGGGTCAGTACCGGCCCCATCACGAAGGCGGTGAGAAACAAAGCAAGCGAGATGACGACCGAATTAGGCGGCGAGGTCGCAGTGCCCAGCGCGGTGCGTAGCAGTGACAGCACTACGACAATGCGTGTGAACGAGGTCATCATCACCAGGATTGACGGCGCCAGCGACAACACCGTCATCAAGGCGATCAACTGGATGATGCGTTCGTTAAGCCCGCCTCCCGCGGCGCCTTGACCGAAATTGATGCTGATGTCCTGGGCGGCGAGCGGCGTCGCCGAAACTATGAGAGCCGCTACTGAGGCCGCCACCGTTTGTACACGGACGCGGCGGCCCCAAAATGATTTCATCAGTTGGTTTTGCCTGGTGGACGGCCTAGCAGACTTGCCATCTCCTGTTCGAGGGTGTCGTAGATGGCGTTGCCCTCTTTTGCTTTGGGGACCGGCCGGGGAGGCCTCGCGTCGGCCGGACGTGCCATACGCGGCAAGGGCGGCGGGGACGAAGTCGGAGGCAGCGGAGCCGGAGGCTCGGTTGCTTCCTCGGCTTCGGTGACAGGCTCGGGCGGTGGCGGAGCTGCCGTTGGTGGCGCCGCCGGTGGCGGAACTGGTGCCGTTGGAGCAGCCGGTGATGGCATTGGCGCAAGGCGCGCCTCGATAGCCTTCGGCTTGCGGAGAGCTGCTTCTAGGCGTTGTGCCATTTCAGCGAGATTCTGATCGACCGCGGAGGGAGCCTCCGCATCGGCAGACGGCGCCGGCATGCGCGGTTCGGGGCGCGCTTCGACGCGTGGCTCATTTTGCGGTGGTCGCGGCGGGCCGCCGGCGCGATTACGGGGAAGCGACGGCGGAACCGAACTCGCTGCGAGATCTTCCGCGAGCGCAGCCAGCACCTCACGCTGTTGGCGAGGAGGTGTCTCTGACGGCGGCGGAGGCGGCGGAGATGGCGGAAAAGTTCTTTGCTGCTCCTCTTGGATCGGCTCTACTCGCGGCGCCCGGCGCGGCGGAGCAGGAGGCACAGGCGGTCCGGCCGGCTCCGGCTGCAACGGCCAGGAAC
>JBAUGC010000124.1:0-8986 GCA_049679485.1 Xanthobacteraceae bacterium | reverse complement strand
GTTGAGCGGATGGATATCGCAGGCGACGATGTCGGCGAGCGCGCGAACCTTGGCCCGCGCGATCGGATCTTTCGGCAGCAGCGGCGGATCGGGCTTCGTCTCCTCAAGATATTCGATGATGGCAAGCGACTGGATCAGCACGTCGCCGGTGGGCGCGACCAAAGCCGGTATGCGCATCTGCGGGTTGACCGCGCGGAATTCAGGCCGCCGGTTGTGCCCGCCATCCTTGACGAGATGAACCGGCACGGTCTCATAGGTTAGGCCCTTGAAATTGAGCGCAATGCGCACGCGATAGGCGGCCGACGAGCGGAAATAAGAATAAAGCTTCATGTTGCTGCTTTGCTGGTTGGGGTAGCCCTTCAGTCCTCTTCTTCGATCTCGTGCCCAGCCTCGACGACCAGTTCCGTGGATCGAGCGGTGAGTAGCGCAATAGCGCGGTCGAACGCTTCGCGATCGCCGGGCGGCAAAATCTCCGTCAACCGCTTGGCAAAGTCGAGCGCATGAGGCGCTACTTCCTTGTACATAGCCTGTCCGGCGGCCGTCAGGGACAGGAATGCCTCGCGCTTGTCTTCTCGATTGGCACGGCGGGTGAGCAGACGGCGCTTTTCCATAAGTGCGACCGCCCGCGACACTTTCGTTTTATGCATGTGCGTGTGCGTACCGATCGCCTTTGCTGTCATGGCCTCGAACTGGCCAAGCGTAACCAGTACCCGCCATTCCGGCACGCCGATCCCATAGCGCCGCGCGTAGACGCGTGAGAGCGCCTGGGAGACGAGATTGGCCACGACATTGAGCTGATAGGGCAGAAACTGCTCGAGTTTCAGCGGCGCTTGGTCGTCACTTCTCGTTTCCTTCGCGCCAGAAGCGTTCCTGACTTCGGCCTCGATCGCCCGCTGACCGGTCATGGTCGTTATCCGCGCAGCGCCCTTGGCATCGTTGAGATCTCGCCCCGGCGTGTAAAATTGCCGATCCGCCAGCCCGTCGGTCGCGGGCGCGACGGCCGAACATGACCGAAGATTCAGGGCCGCGCAACGGCGTAACGACTTGCTCGAATTGCGCCAATTCCCTAGTTGATAGAGAGGTGCCCGGGAGGAAATTACAATGAGCGCGGAGTTCGCCTCCACAGCGGATCTCGCCGACAAGGCGATTACCTTCGACGCAATTGGCCCCGACCTGTTTGCCTTTACCGCCGAGGGCGACCCCAATTCCGGGGTTATCATCGGCGACGATAGCGTCATGGTCATCGATGCGCAGGCTACGCCGGTGATGGCGCGTCAAGTGATCGATCGCGTCGCCAAAGTCACCGACAAGCCGATCAAATACGTCTTGCTCACGCATTACCACGCCGTGCGCGTGCTCGGCGCTTCGGCCTACGGCGGCGCAGAGATCATTGCCTCCAACGCGACGCGGGCGCTGATTGCCGAGCGCGGCAAAGCGGATATGGACTCCGAAATCGGCCGTTTTCCGCGGTTGTTTCGAGCGGTCGAGAGCATTCCCGGCCTCACCTGGCCTTCGCTGACCTTTCCCGACCAGATGTCGGTGTGGCTTGGCAAGCGCGAGGTGCGCATCATGCACATCGGACGCGGTCATACCGCGGGCGACGTCGTCGCCTTCGTGCCGGATGCCGATGTGGTGTTTTCCGGCGATCTCGTTGAGTACCACTCGGCCTGCTATTGCGGTGATGCGCACTTCACCGACTGGCCGGCGACGCTCGACCGGCTCGCCGAGTTTTCCGCCAAGGCGCTGGTGCCGGGCCGCGGGGCGGCGTTGAAAACGGCGAAGCAAGTCGCCGACGGCATCGCCTTGACTGAAGACTTTCTTACCACACTCTACGACACCGTTGCTGATAGTGCCGCTAAGGGCCGCTCGCTCAAGGAGGCCTACGATGCGGCGCGCGCGATCATGGATCCGAAGTTTGCGAGCTTTGCGATCTACGAGCACTGTATGCCGTTCAACGTTTCGCGCGCCTACGATGAGGCCAAAGGCATTGAGCATCCGGTGATCTGGACCGCAGAGCGCGACCGCGCCATGTGGGCGTCGCTCCGCGGATGAAACATTTGCTGGCGCAGTGGAGGAAGGTATGAGTCCGCCCGCTGCCGAGAGCGGCCGTAAATCGGTCTATGGCTACGCGTACCGGCGCTCGCCCGATCAGGATTCACGCGCGGTCGTCCGTCATCCGGTCGTCGTGGTTGGCGCGGGACCGGTAGGGCTTGCTGCCGCGATCGATCTGGCGATGCGGGGCCTGCCGGTTGTCCTGCTGGACGATGCGGATCGCATCGGCGAAGGCTCGCGCGGGATTTGCTGGTCGAAGCGCACGCTTGAGATTCTGGATCGGCTCGGCGTCGGCGAACGCCTGGTTGCCCAGGGTGTCACCTGGCAGCTCGGCAAAGTGTTTTGCGGCGATGAGCTTCTGTTTTCCTTCGACCTTCTGCCGGAGGCAGGGCACAAGATGCCCGCCTTCATCAATCTCCAGCAGTTTTATCTGGAGAAGGCCTTGGTCGACCGCGCGCTCGAGATCGAGAACCTTGAGCTTCGCTGGAAAAACCGGGTCGCCGGAGTTGATCGGCTTAACGACGGCGCGCGGCTTACTATCGAGACGCCGGACGGACCTTACCAGATCGACGCCGACTGGCTCATCGCCGCCGACGGCGCCCGCTCGGCTATTCGCAGCCTGCTTGGCCTCGATTTTTCCGGCGTTACCTTCGAAGACAAATTCCTGATCGCCGACGTGCGGATGGCGGCTGATTTCCCGACCGAACGCCGTTTTTGGTTCGCGCCCACTTTCCACTCCGGCCAGTCCGCGCTGATGCACCGCCAGCCCGACGATGTCTGGCGTGTCGATCTTCAGCTTGGCCGCGACGCCGACCCGGCGGTGGAGCAGGAGCCGCAGCGGGTCCGCGCGCGTCTCGACAAGGTGCTGACGCCGCATCCGTACGAACTGGAATGGGTGTCGATCTACACATTCAATTGCCGCCGCCTCGACCGTTTCGTGCACGATCGGGTGATCTTCATCGGTGACGCGGCACATCAGGTCTCGCCGTTCGGCGCGCGCGGTGCCAATTCCGTCATCCAGGATGCCGAAAACCTGGCGTGGAAACTTGCCGCGTTGATCAAAGGCGAAGGCGGGGAGGGGCTGATCGCAAGCTACGAAACCGAGCGCGTCCAGGCCGCCGACGAGAATATCGGCCATTCGACCCGTTCGACCGACTTCATGTCGCCGCATTCCGCGGCTGAGCGGCGGCTGCGCGACGCCGTGCTTAAGCTGGCGCCCAAAGCGGAGTTTGCACGCCGCATGGTCAATTCCGGCCGGCTGTCGGTCGCGACGGTTTACGACTCGCCGCTGTCGACGCCCGACGAGATGAATTTTTCCGGGACGGCAAAACTCGGAGCGCCGTTGCCCGACGCGCCGCTGGCGCGCAAAGACGGAATGCCGACGCATCTTCTCGACAATCTGAGCGGTGAGTTCGAGATCATCTACGTTAAGGACAAAGCCGGCAAAAACGGCGCGCGGCCCAGCGCTCCCGACGGGCTCGCGCTTGCGGTGATCGGCGAAGATTATTTGGATCAGACGGGAATTTTCGCGGAGCGTCTCGACGCCACGCCGGGCGCGACCTATCTGGTGCGGCCCGACCAGCATCTGTGCGCGCGGTGGCGGCGATTCGATCCCGCAGCCGTGACGCGTGCGCATCAACGCGCGCTGCAAAGGTGAACCGATGCCGCAGCTTGTCACCGCGTCGCAATTTGCCGATCCCGATGCCGCCTATCTCGCGCTGGTGGAAGCGCGCCGCAATCTGTCCGAGGCCGCGGCCGCCGAGCTCGATACCAGGCTGGTGCTCATCCTCGCCAACCACATCGGCGATCTCGCCGTGCTGCGGGAAGCGATCGCACTGGCGAAAACTAACAACAATGGACGATAAAAAAGAGCCCCGGCATAGGTCCGGGGCTCAGTTTCCCACATCGCCACACCCGGCAGGTGGACCGGGCGTGACGAATTCCGTAGCGCCGCCGCCAGTCCTCAGCGCGTGCAGGTGATGGCGACGAAATCGTCGCATGTCGCGCCGTGACACGAGCCGGGTCCGCTCGACGGGATGGCGCCAGTGATGTCGTCGCGATCAACCTTGCGGTAGGCCAGCGCCTGCGAGAACTCGCGCGAGCGGCAATAGGAATTCGCCGCGGCCGCGCCACAGGCTGCGCCGGAAGCAAGGCAATGGTCGATGCCGTAGCCGTCACCGTTGGCGATGATGAAGACCCGTCGTTCGGCATGTGCGGCGCCTGCCGAGACTAGCGCAGCGGCGAATGCGGCAACCGCAATCATGGTACGCATGGACCCCCCACCCGGCGCTGTGAGCGCCGCAAAAAAATCCGGATGGCTGTAAACACTAAGAATGCGACGGCGGGGTTAACGCTTCATTAACCGCGCGAATTCGCGGAGTTGCCGATTGATGCGTCGTAAGATTCGTCGCCGGTCATGACGCGCTGCGGCGTGATGCCCCTAAGCCAATGGCGTGCCGAACTATTTAAACGCCGCGGCGGCGCAAGGCTTGACGCGATGCGCATCCTCGACCATTCTGCGCGCCATGCACGGCCTTAACCATATCTGCGGCATTTGCCGGGAGATTATTCGCTAGCGACAAACGCTGGCTGTGGCCGTCTTTTATCTCCGCTTAGAGACCGATGGACGCCCGGCCCGCAGGGCGAGCGTCACGAGTCTGAGATGGATCTGAAGCTTTACGATACGCTGACGCGGGAAAAGCGGGTCTTCACGCCGCTCGATCCGTCGAACGTGCGCATGTATGTGTGCGGCCCGACGGTCTACGACTTCGCCCACATCGGCAACGCGCGGCCGGTGATCGTTTTCGACGTGCTGTTCCGGCTGTTGCGCCATCTCTACGGCGCCGACCACGTCACCTATGTGCGCAACATCACCGACGTCGATGACAAGATCAACGCGCGTGCAGCGGAGGAATATCCCGACCTGCCGCTCAACGAGGCGATCCGCAGGGTCACCGAAAAGACCGACAAGCAATTCCACGAAGATGTGGCAGCGCTCGGCTGCCTGCCGCCGAACTTCGAGCCGCGCGCGACCGAGCACATCGCCGAGATGCGCACCCTGATCGATCGGCTAGTCGCGTCGGGCAATGCCTATGTCGCTGAGAACAATGTTCTGTTCAGCGTGCCGTCGATGCCGGATTACGGGCAACTGTCAAAACGGCCGCTCGACGAAATGATTGCCGGCGCCCGCGTCGAAGTCGCGGCGTACAAAAAAGACCCTCGGGACTTCGTTCTATGGAAACCATCGGACCCGGGCGAGCCGGCGTGGCCATCGCCGGCCGGCATCAAGGCGCCCGGACGTCCCGGCTGGCACATCGAATGCTCCGCGATGTCGTGGAAATTTCTCGGCGAAGTCTTCGATATCCACGGCGGTGGTATCGATCTCGCGTTCCCGCACCACGAGAACGAGATCGCGCAATCGCGCTGTGCCTTCCACACGCCGGTGATGGCGAATTACTGGATGCACAACGGCTTTCTTCAAGTCGAAGGCGAGAAGATGGCCAAGTCCGCCGGCAATTTCGTGACGATCCATGAGTTGCTAGAGGAATGGCCGGGCGAAGTTCTGCGCCTCGCGATGCTTTCTTCTCATTATCGGCAGCCAATAAATTGGACTGAGAAAGGCGTAGTTGAAGCAAGCGAGGAGCTTCTCCATTGGTCGACTGCCCTTTGGCAAGTCTCTGAAGGCTCTTTGATGTTGTGGGGTCAAAGAGATCCTTCTCTCGCCGGACCATCCCGTGAACTGATTGATACTTTGCTAGACGACCTCAATACACCAGCCGCTCTGGCCGTATTGCGTAGTCACTATGAAAAAGCACGCAGTCGAGATGCTAAAGCATTAGTGAGATTTGCGCAGGACGTGCACTTTCTCGGATTATTGCGGCTCGACAAATTGGGTGTTCACAATCCGTACGATGTGACAAGTGGCCCGGAAATGATTGCGATCCGGTTTAGAGAAGAAAGTAAGCGGCTGAAAGCCGCTTTTGCGAACGGTTTTGTGGAGTCGGTTAACTCGATTATTGCGTCGATCCGGGAGCGCGGAGCTGACGTAAAAATTCAAGAAAATGGATCATTGATGTTTAGTGCGCTCTCGGCCGACAGCCAAAATTTCGAACATCAAATAAAATCTCGCGTCTTAGACCGCGATGCCGCGCGCGCTCGCAAAGATTGGAAAGAATCCGACCGCATCCGGGACGAACTCGCAAAAATGGGTGTCGTGCTCAAAGATACCAAGGACGGCACCACATGGGAGATCGCGCGATGATCGCCCGCGCGCAAACCAAGCTCGCGATGCGGCCGATGCTGGCGGAGGACGTGCCGCTGCTCGCGGAAATATTCCGCGCCAGCATCGCGGAACTGTGTGCCGACGATTACAGCGAGGCGCAGCAGGAGGCTTGGGCGTCGGCTGCCGACGACGAGGAGGAATTCGGTGCGCGGCTCGCCTCCGAATTGACGCTGGTTGCGACGCTTGGCGGCAACGCGATCGGTTTTGCTTCGCTCGCCGATAACGCGCGCATCGACATGCTCTATGTGTATCCGGCGGCTTCCGGGCAGGGCGCGGGAAACATGCTATGCGAAGCCCTGGAAAGACTAGCCGCGGGGCGCGGCACCAAGGAACTCAGCGTTGATGCCAGTGACACCGCGCGCGGCTTCTTTGAGCGGCGCGGCTTTGTCGCCAAAACCCGCAACACAGTGACGGTCGGCGACGAGTGGCTTGCCAACACCACAATGGTGAAGGCGCTTGCCGCGCCGGACGCCAGAGGAACTTTACAATGAAACGCGACGATATGCCGTTCCAGCGCCATTGGCTCTACTACCTCGTGCTTAAATACGCACTGATCGTCGTTGCGGTCGCGATTACGGCGTTCACCGCTTACCGGCTCTACGTGGGTTGAAAAAAATGGCGCGCGATACATTCCTCGGCTTGCGGACGCATCACATCGTAATTGCCGTGATCGCCATCGTGATCGCGATCGCGCTGGCGTCGAATTATTATCTCTGGTGAGATAGAATGGCTCGCGAGCGGCTTTATCTGTTTGACACGACGCTGCGCGATGGCGCGCAGACCAATGGCGTTGACTTCACGCTCGCTGACAAGCTCACGATCGCGCGCATGCTGGACGAGCTCGGTGTCGACTATGTCGAAGCCGGCTATCCGGGCGCCAATCCGATCGACACGGCCTTCTTTGCAGAAAAGCGTCCGGCGCGCGCGAAAATCACCGCGTTCGGCATGACGCGGCGGCCGGGCCGCTCTGCGTCGAACGATCCCGGCCTCGCCGCGCTCCTTGCCGCTGAGGCAGATGCCATCTGCTTCGTCGCCAAATCCTGGGACTATCACGTCCGGGTCGCGCTCGAGACCACGGACGGGGAGAACTTGGCTTCGATCCGCGACAGCGTGCGCGCTGCCAAAGCCAAGGGCCGCGAGGTCCTGCTCGACTGCGAGCATTTTTTCGACGGTTACAAGGCCAATCCGGCTTATGCCGCGGCGTGCGCGAAAGCGGCCTATGACGAAGGGGCGCGCTGGGTTGTACTCTGCGACACCAATGGCGGTACGCTGCCGCACGAAGTGGAAAGAATCGTCGGCGAAGTCTGCAAACAAATTCCCGGCGATCATGTCGGCATCCACGCCCACAATGACACCGAGCAGGCGGTGGCCAATACCTTTGCCGCCGTACGCGCCGGCGCCCGGCAGATCCAGGGCACGCTTAACGGGCTCGGTGAGCGCTGCGGCAATGCCAATCTCGTCTCCATCATTCCGACGCTGAAGCTCAAGCCGGACTTCTCGGAGAAATTCGATATCGGGGTGTCGGACGAAGCGCTCGGCCATCTCGCCCGGGTGTCGCACGCACTCGACGATCTCCTCAATCGTGCCGCCGATCGCCACGCGCCCTATGTCGGCGAGAGCGCGTTTGCCACCAAGGCTGGCATTCACGCCTCGGCCATCATGAAGGAGCCCAAGACCTACGAGCACATCGCGCCGGAGCTTGTCGGCAATAAGCGCAAGCTTCTGGTGTCAGATCAATCGGGGCGTTCGAACCTGCTTGCCGAGCTCGACCGCATCGGTCTTGCCGTTGACAAGGACGATCCGCGGCTTTCCCGCCTGCTCGACGAGGTCAAAGAGCGCGAAGCGATCGGCTATGCCTATGAAGCCGCGGATGCATCGTTTGAGCTCCTTGCCCGCCGGCTTCTCGGCAAAGTGCCGCGCTACTTCGATGTGGAAAAATTCGACGTCAACGTCGAGCAGCGCGTCAATGCCAAGGGCGAGCGTGTCACCGTGAGCCAGGCCGTGGTCAAGGTAAAAGTCGGCGATGAGCTTCTGATCTCCGCCGGCGAAGGCAACGGCCCGGTCAATGCGCTCGACGTCGCGCTGCGCAAGGATCTGGGCAAGTATCAGAGCTACATCACCGGGCTCGAACTCACCGATTATCGTGTACGTATCCTCAATGCTGGCACCGAGGCGGTCACCCGCGTGCTCATCGAGAGCGAGGACGAAACCGGCGATCATTGGACTACGATCGGCGTTTCGCCGAACATCATCGATGCCTCGTTTCAGGCGCTGATGGATTCGATCGTCTACAAGCTCCTGAAATCCGGCGCGCCGGCCTGAAGGCGCAGCTGTGATCGACCATATCTCCATCGCGGTGCGCGACCTAAAACAGGGGGAGACTTTCTATACGGCGCTGCTCGCGCCGCTTGGCTTGGCGAAGCTGCGCGAATGGCCTAACGCCGCCATCGGGTTCGGCAAGAAATATCCGGAATTCTGGATCAACCGGCGCGACGCTCTTGAGCGCGTCGCCGACGACAGCGGCGTGCACATTTGTCTACGCGCGCCCGATACTGCGGCGGTTGATGGCTTCCATGCAGCGGCGCTCGCGGCCGGCGGCACATCCGACGGCGCGCCGGGACTGCGGCCGCTTTATTACGCTGGGTATTATGC
>JBAUGC010000123.1:0-2448 GCA_049679485.1 Xanthobacteraceae bacterium | reverse complement strand
GCTCAATACGGTCGCGAGCCCGCGTTGCTCGTTGCTGTGATGGTCGGCGGCAAATGAAGGACAACGATATCCGCTCTGCCGAAGAGTTGTTTCCGTCCGGCCATCAGCCGGCGTCGGACTATCAGCGTCCGCCGCTGCACGACAAAATCGCTTGCGACAAAGACATTGCCGTAACCATGCGCGACGGCGTGAGGGTGGTGGTCGATGTCTACCGGCCGGACGCGCCCGGCCGGTTTCCAGTCCTGTTCGCCTTCGGCGTCCATTCCAAGGAATTGCAAGGCAGCGAACTCCCGCAACATTTTCCGCCGCAACCGTCATGGTCGACGCTGTGGCTCGGCCATGCCGAAGCCGGCGATACCGAATTCTTCGTCTCCCGCGGCTATGTGCACGTCGTCGGCTCGCCGCGGGGCTACCTCAAATCGGGAGACGGCGGTTCACGCGAATGGGACAGTTTCGATGTGATCGAATGGATCGCCCGCCAGCCGTGGTGTGACGGCAATATTGGTATGGTCGGTATCGGCGCGTTTGCATCGGAGCAGTTTCACGTTGCGCGCCAGCAGCCGCCGCTTCTGAAAACGATCTTTGCTTACGATCCACGCGGCGCCTATGGGAAATTCGGCGGTTTCCGCGAAGAATATCCGGGCGGCGTGTTGCACGCGTTTCGCTATCTCATGGATCATTTTTCTTCCGTGCATACGGCGCGCGGCGCGCCCGGCGAATTGCCGGCGGACAAAGAAACAAAATGGCGCGAAGCGATGGCGGATCCGGACATCCGCATGTATCCGCACCTGCACAATGTGGTCCTGCAAAAGGGCCAGCATATGCCACGCATTTTTGACGTGCTGATCGATCCTTACGACCGCGAGGAAATCATCGCCGAAGCCGACACGGAGTTTTCGAAGATCGCCGTGCCGACCTATACCGGCGCGGGCTGGTACGGCTACACCTACAAGACCCATCTCGCCGGCGCGCAGACCTATTTCAGCAAAATTCCCGCACCGAAAAAGATGATCCTGACCGGGCCGGCGCATCCCGACCGGCCGTTACGGGCGCTGCGCGGCGAGATGCTGCGCTGGTACGATCAATGGCTGAAAGGGATCGACACCGGCGTGATGCAGGAGTCCGCGGTCACCTATTGGGTGATGGGGTTGAACGAGTGGAGGCACGGTGCCGATTGGCCGCTGCCTGAAACAAAGTGGACCAAGCTTTATCTGGCAAGTTGGGAGCGGCTCTCGGCCGAGCCTTACATCGCGGCGAGTGTCGATAAATACATTCCGCCGGATGTGTTTGTGCAGATGCCGCCGACGCAGACCAATCGGATCGCAAAGCTCCGCTTCCTCACCGATCCGCTGCCGCGCGATACCCTCGTGGCCGGTCCGATTGTGCTCAACCTGTTTGCTGCGATCGACCAGGACGACACCAACTGGATCATCATCCTCAAGGACGTCGGCCCCGATCCGTCAGTGCGAACGGCGCGCGAGGATGAGCGTGAAATCTCAACCGATCTGCCGGAACGCGAGCTGACGCGCGGATGGTTGAAGGCGTCGAACCGGGCGCTCGACGCGGCGCGTTCAAAGCCATGGAAGCCCTGGCACAAGCTCACCCGGGAAGCGCGGCAAAAGGTGACGCCCGGCAAGGTCGAAGAATATTCGATCGAAATCTTCGCGACGGCCAATTTGTTCCGTAAAGGTCACCGCATTTGCGTAGAGATCACCAGTCTCGATCTTTCGACCGGCGTTCTCGGCGCCACCAATGTCGAATATATCCCCTATCACGTGTGTTCGAGCCAAACGGTCGTGCACAAAATCTATCACGATGCGGCGCATCCTTCGCATCTCTTGCTGCCGATCATACCGATCGCCGAGTAGTGGCGGGTTCGCATGGATCTCAATCTCAGCGGCAAACGCGTACTGGTCACCGGCGGATCGAAAGGCTTGGGATTAGCGATCGCGCGGCGGTTTGCGTCGGAGGGATGCGATATTCATCTCGCCTCCCGCACGAAGGCCGTGCTCGATGGAGCCGCTGAAACGATTCGGCAGCAATATCCGGTGAAGGTGGATGCGATTGCCATCGATCTGGCGCAACCAGGCTTTGCCGAGCGGTTGGCGGATGCGTGCGGAGACGTCGATATCCTGGTCAATAATGCCGGCGATGTGCCTTCGGGCTCACTGGAGGCGCTCGACGAAACGCGATGGCGCGCAGGCTGGAATTCAAAAGTCTTCAACTACATCAACCTGAGCCGCGAATACTTTCGTCGCATGAAGGCGCGCGGTACCGGCGTGATTGTCAACGTAACGGGCATCGCCGGCGATCTGTTGGATGCGAGCTACATCGCCGGCAGCGTCGGTAACGCGGCGATGGCTGCCTTCACCAAGGCGCTCGGCTCGACCAGCCACAAATTCGGCGTACGCGTTGTCGGCGTCAATCCGGGGCCGTGCGCGACCGAGC
>JBAUGC010000122.1:0-2927 GCA_049679485.1 Xanthobacteraceae bacterium | reverse complement strand
GGTTCATGATGTCGAGCGGATCGAGCGCGTGCTTGATGGCGCGCATGGTATCCAGCGCCGGTTCTCCGTGCTCGGCCGCCAGATATTTCATCTTGCCCTGGCCGACGCCGTGCTCGCCGGTGCAGGTTCCGCCCATCGCCAGCGCTCGTTCGACCAGGCGTTCGAGAAACGCTTCGATACTGGCGACCTCATCTTTATCGGCGGGGTCCACCAGCAGCCCGACGTGGAAATTGCCGTCGCCGACGTGGCCGACGATTGGGGCGAGCAGATTATGTTCGGCGATATCGCGCTGTGTTTCGGCGACGCATTCGGCGAGCCGCGAGATCGGCACGCAGACGTCGGACGCCAGCGCCTCGGCGCCGGGACGCAAGCCCCGTTGCGCCCAGTACGCATCGTGCCGTGCCTGCCATAACCGCGACCGATCCTCCGCCCGCGTTGCCGAGTCGAACGGGCCGCCGCCGAACTCGTGCGCGATCTCGCCGAAGCGCTGCGATTGCTCCGCGACCCCGGCTTCGGTGCCGTGAAACTCGACAAACAGCATCGGCGTCTCGGGCAGGTTCAGCTTCGAGTAGAGATTGGCGGCGCGCACCTGCAACGCATCGAACAATTCGATCCGCGCCACCGGAATGCCGGACTGAATCGTCATGATCGTCGCCTTGCACGCCGCTTCGACAGATGGAAACGGACACGTGCCGGCGGAAATCATTTCCGGAATACCGGAGAGGCGCAGCGTGAGTTCGGTGATGATCCCAAGCGTTCCCTCGGCGCCGACAATCAGCCGGGTGAGATCGTAGCCCGAGGACGATTTCTTGGCGCGCGTCGCAGTGGTCATCACCTCGCCGTTGGCGAGCACGACTTTGAGCGACAGCACATTGTCCTTCATGGTGCCGTAGCGCACCGCGTTCGTGCCGGAGGCGCGGGTCGACGCCATGCCGCCAAGCGAGGCGTCAGCGCCGGGATCGATCGGGAAAAACAGGCCCTGGTCGCGCAAATATTCGTTGAGCTGTTTGCGGGTAATCCCCGGCTCGACCACGCAGTCGAGATCCTCGGCATGGACGGCGAGCACGCGGTTCATGTCGTGAAAGTCGAGGCAGATGCCGCCGTGCGGCGCGTTGATCTGGCCTTCCAGCGAAGTGCCGGCGCCAAAGCCGATCACCGGCACGCGCTCGGCCGCACAGAGCCGCACGATCTGCTGCACTTCCTCGGTCGATTGCGGGAACACCACCGCGTCCGGCGGCTGGTTGCCGATCCAGGTGAGCGTGTTGCCGTGCTGCTCGCGAACCGCCTGTGACGTGACCAGCCGGTTGCCGACCGTCGCCGCCAGCGCGGCAATGACGTTCTCGACCGCCTTGCGGTCGCGCTTAAGCTCTGCCGAAACTTCGGTAATGACCATCTTGGCCTATCCAATTTCAGGCAAGGTGACCGCGGCCCGGAGAGCGGTCAAGTAGGCACCCAGCCGCTGTTGCATCGGCCGCGGAATCCGCCACATTGCCGCCAGTCAACGCGGACCTAAAGCCAAAACATGCTCGATCGCCTCGATCCCGAACCGGTCTTTGCCGCACCCTTCGTGTCTTCGGTAATGCGGGTCGAGCCGGCGTGGATCGACTACAACGGCCATCTCAACATGGCCTATTACAACGTGCTGTTCGACCGCTGTGTCGACGAGGCCTACGAGCTGCTCGGCTGCGGCCTCGCCTATCTGGAACAGACGCGGCATTCCACGTTCACCGCCGAAGTCCATATCCGCTACTTGCGAGAACTCCACGCCGACGACCCGGTGCGGGTGAGCTTTCAGCTGCTCGATTACGATGCCAAGCGGATCCACTACTTCGAGGAGCTGCATCACGCCGAGGAAGGCTGGCTGTCGGCGACGTCCGAGAACATGACCCTGCACGTCGACATGGCCGCGAAGAAGACCGCGCCGTTTCCCGATTTCATCACCGCGCAACTTGCCCGGATGAAGGCCGCGCACGCCCATTTGCCGGTGCCCGACGGCGTCGGCCGGCGCATCGCCATGCCGGAAAAGGCTTGAATTTTTGGGCGCAAAGTCATTAATGGTAGAAACATTCAATGGCATTCTACCATGGGAACGCCCCAGCTTAATATCAAAGACGCCGAAACGACCCGCCTCGTTCGCGAACTCGCCGAATTGACCGGTGAAACGCAGACGGAGGTTGTACGCAAGGCGTTACGCGAACGTCTGCAACGCGAGAAGGCCGAGCGCGAAGCCATCGATGCCCGAACGGCCGAGGAGAAGCGGCGCGAGTTCGAAAGGGTATGGGCCAAAATCAAAAAAATTCAGGAAAATGTGCGCCGACGGGGACTGGCTGAGAATGCGCTCACCGATGACGACCTGTATGACGAGAACGGGCTTCCGAAGTGAACGTCGATACAGTCGTCCTCGATTCTTCAGTTTTAGTTGCGATATTCAAATCCGAGGCCGACGCCCCTCGACTGGCTGAGCAAATCATCTCGTACAACAGGAAGGTTTTGTCCGCAGCCACATGGTTGGAAGCGGCAATTGTCTGTGAAAGCCTCTCTCAGCGAGGCGGCAACGAAGCAGACTTCAATGACCTCGTTTCTGAGCTAGAAATCGAAATTATCCCGTTTACTCCCGAACAAGCTCGCCTTGCGTTCGATGCGTTCAAGCGGTTTGGCAAGGGCCGTGGCGCCAAGGCCGCTCTGAACTACGGCGACTGCTTTGCTTATGCGCTGGCGAAAGAGCTCGACGCTCCGCTGCTGTTCAAAGGCAATGATTTCGCGGCAACCGATCTGCAGCGGGCGTGACATCGCCCGGCGTCGGCCGGCGCATCGCCATGCCGGGGAAGTAGGCGGCCTTGCCTCGCAAAAGCCGCCGGTAAGTGCCATCTTCCAATCGTGAGAATCACGGAAAAACCGGGCCTTGGCTGACCCTTTGAGAGAGAGGC
>JBAUGC010000121.1:0-10129 GCA_049679485.1 Xanthobacteraceae bacterium | reverse complement strand
GAAATACCGCGGCACGTCGGTGAATCGCTCGCCATGATGCGAGGCGGTTTGCCCGGGGCGCGCTGGATCGTTCCGGAAAATTATCATCTGACACTGCGCTTCATCGGCGACATCGATGCTGCGCTGGCCCGCGACATTGCGGGGCTTTTGGGCCGTGTGCAGCGGCGGCCGTTCGAGATGCGGCTCGATGGGCTCACTTCGTTCGGGGGCCGCAAACCGCGCGCCGTGGTTGCGGCTGCGAGCCCGAGTGCCCCGCTGATCGAGCTGCAGGCGGAGCAGGAACGGCTGTTGCAGCGGCTTGGACTCGAGCCCGAAGGCCGCAAATTCACGCCGCATGTCACTCTGGCGCGGCTACGCGAATCCTCAAGCCGGCAGGTTGCCGATTATCTGCACGCGCGCGCGCATTACCGTTCGGCGGCGTTCGAGGTGCCGCGTTTCGTGCTGTTCTCATCGCGCTCATCGGTAGGCGGCGGCCCCTATGTCGTCGAGGCCGCTTATCCGCTTACCGCGCCCGAACTCAGGTTTGCACACCACTCCTGACGGATCTGACGCGCTACGCCCGCAGCATCCTTGATTGCAAATCGAGCATGGCGGTCGCAAAACCGTGCTGATCTGCCATGAGTTCTTTCATCACCGACAGCGGGTTCGCGCGCGACGATTCGACTTCACCGACGACGCTGCCGAAATCGAACGACAGTTCGGCATCGAATTTACGGGCAAGCTGCTGCATGCGCCGGTTGTCAGCAAGGCAGGCCATGTGGAGGAGCCGGAAGCCGCGATTGCGGGCGGCGAGCAAGGTTCGCCGCAGGAGTGCCGAGCCGACGCCGTGACTTTGCCACGGCTTCTCCACACTGATCGCCGCTTCCGCCTGGCGCGGAAAGCGCGTGCCAAGCTGCCGCAGCTCGGCGGCGCCACGCAGCACGCCGTCGAGGAAAAACCCGTGAACCACCGCTTCGAGAGAGATCGACAGCTCGACGTAGCTGCTGACGAAATCGTCAGATACGCCGCCGCCGAACCGGTTATGCCGGCTTGCGGCATCGAGCCTCAGCAAATGGTCGCGTAATTTATCGGCTTCTCCGATCCACAATTTGCGGATCACGCCGCCTTCGGGAAGAACGTCCTGCATTCAGGGGTCTCCTGACCTTGTCGTCGAACAACCCCCTTGACCGCGTCCTCCGCCAACCATTTGATCGTGACGCACGTCTTTACGCGGGCATCTCAAATCAAAGGATCATGTTGTGCGTAGCCAAGCTTTAGCAAGCAGAAGCATTGAGCAACATGGCCGCATTCCGTATACGCATGGCTAATAATTCGACTCTTTGACTATTTAGCGACAGCGCATTTGGCACGCGAAGTGCAACGCCGCTAAACATTCGCCCGTTCCCGCCACGTTTCGCCCGCATCGGTTAACAGAACTATGGCGAGTTCGATCACAGCGCGATACGCCGCCCGCGTCGCGGGCGGCAGAGTCGAGCATGACACCGCGCAGCTGACTGTCGTCGACATGCTGGCGCAGCTGGAAGCGCGGATTGTTGAGTATCGCCTGGCGCGCAAGTCGTCATCGCTGGGCTGGCTGTTTGGTAGTCGCGAGAAGAAAGAGCCGATCAAAGGCCTTTACATCTACGGCGAAGTCGGGCGCGGCAAGACCATGCTGATGGACTTGTTCTTCGAGGTAAGCCCGGTCGTGCGCAAGCGCCGCGCGCATTTCCACGAATTCATGATCGACGTGCACGAGCGCATTCATGCACTACGGCAAAAGATGAAACTCGGCGAGCATGCCGGCGAAGATCCGATCGAACACACCGCGATCGAGCTGGCGCGGGAAGCCTGGCTGCTCTGCTTCGACGAATTTCACGTCACCGACATCGCCGACGCTATGATTCTCGGCCGCTTATTCGCACAGCTCTTCGAGCGCGGGGTTGTCGTGGTCGCAACCTCGAACGTACCGCCGGCCGAACTCTACAAGGACGGCTTGAACCGCGCGCTGTTCGTACCGTTCATCCGCATGATCGAGGAGCACATGGATGTGGTGCGGCTCGACGCGCGCACCGACTTTCGTCTCGAGAAACTCGCCGGGATGCCGGTGTGGTACGTGCCGGCCGACCCAGTCGCCGATGCCGCGCTCGACGATGCCTGGCGCCGGCTCGCGCCTGGGCACGATGGTGAGCCGCAAGAACTTCCGGTCCGGGGGCGCACGGTACATGTCCCGCGCGCCGCCATGGGTGTCGCGCGTTTCTCCTTCCACGATCTGTGCGAGCGGCCGCTTGCCGCCGCCGACTATCTGCGGATCGCGCACGAATACCACACCCTGATTCTCGACCACGTTCCGATCATGACTTTCGACAACCGCAACGCCGCGAAACGGTTCATCATCCTGATCGACACCCTCTACGACATGAACGTGAAGCTCATCGCCTCGGCGGAGGCGGAGCCGGACGCACTCTATCGCGCCGAAGACGGCTATGAGGCGCAGGAGTTCAAGCGCACCGCTTCGCGCCTTATCGAGATGCGATCGCAGGCTTACCTGGCGCGGCCGCACGGCGCCGCCCATTCGCAACTGTCCGGCGTGTCCACCGGGATCGTGGAGACCTGATCCGGCCGAAAGTCGTTCACGGTGGGCAGCGGCTTGAATGCGCGGGCCGAAAGGGTTAATGACCGCGACTGTCGGGGCGTTTTTAGCCAATCAAGGATTTTTCTCTGATGGCGCGAAACAAGATTGCATTGATCGGCGCGGGGCAAATCGGCGGCACGCTGGCTCACCTTGTGGGTCTTAAGGAGCTCGGCGATGTCGTCCTGTTCGACATCATGGAAGGCATACCCCAAGGCAAGGCGCTCGATCTCGCGCAGGCCTCCCCCGTCGAAGGCTTCGACGCCCGCTTCACCGGCACCAATTCCTACGAGGCGATGGAGGGCGCGGCGGTGTGCATCGTCACGGCCGGCGTGCCGCGCAAGCCCGGAATGAGCCGTGATGACCTCCTCGGCATCAACATCAAGGTGATGGAGCAGGTCGGCGCCGGCATCAAAAAATATGCCCCCAACGCGTTCATCATCTGCATCACTAATCCGCTCGATGCCATGGTCTGGGCGCTGCAGAAATGTTGCGGCTTGCCGAAGCACATGGTCGTCGGCATGGCGGGCGTGCTCGATTCGGCGCGGTTTCGCTATTTCCTCGCCGACGAATTCAACGTCTCCGTCGAAGATGTGACCGCGTTCGTGCTGGGCGGCCATGGCGACTCGATGGTGCCGCTGACGCGCTATTCTGCGGTCGCCGGCATTCCATTGCCCGATCTCGTGAAGATGGGTTGGACCACGGCCGCACGCCTTGACGCGATCGTCGATCGCACGCGCAACGGCGGCGGTGAAATTGTCAGTCTACTCAAGACCGGCTCCGCCTTCTACGCGCCTGCCACTTCGGCCATCGCCATGGCGGAAAGCTATTTGCGGGACAAGAAGCGGGTGCTGCCCGCCGCCGCTTGGCTCAATGGCGAGTATGGCGTGAAGGATCTGTACGTCGGCGTGCCCGTCGTGATCGGCAGCAAGGGTGTCGAGCGGGTGGTTGAGATCGAGCTCAATAGCGCTGAGCGAAGCATGTTTGAGAAGTCGGCTCAGGCGGTCGAAGGCTTGGTCGAGGCCTGCAAAAAGATTGCTCCCGATCTTGGCAAGTAAATCATCAGTCACCCTGAGGTGGCCGCGTAGCGGCCCTCGAAGGGCGGCGGCCCGGGCGCCTCGGCCGCATCCTTCGAGGCTCGCGGAACCTGTCATCGGGCCGGCCACTTCGGGCCGGACCGGTTGGCTCGCGCCTCAGGATGACGGACTCAGGCTCGGGCGCTCTCAATGAACATCCACGAATACCAGGCGAAGGCGGTGCTGCGCGAATTCGGCGTTCCGGTGCCGCGCGGCATTCCGGCCGTGAGCGTCGATGAAGCCGTGAAGGCCGCCAACGAGCTCGGTGGCCCGGTGTGGGTGGTCAAAGCGCAGATCCACGCCGGGGGCCGCGGCAAAGCCGGCGGCGTCAAGGTGGTGAAATCAGTCGCTGACGTCGAACGCGAGGCGAAGCGCTTGCTCGGTTCGACCTTGGTCACGCACCAAACCGGACCGCATGGCAAAGAAGTGCATCGCCTTTACATCGAGGAAGGCTCAAACATCGACCGCGAATATTATCTGTCCGCGCTGGTCGATCGCACCACCTCGCGCATCGCCTTCGTCGCTTCGACCGAAGGCGGCATGGATATCGAAGAGGTCGCGCGCACCCATCCGGACAAGATTTTAAGCTTCTCGGTCGATCCGGCTACCGGCTTCATGCCGCATCACGCGCACGAGGTGGCGCATGTGCTTGGGCTTGGCCGCGACGTCGCCAAGCAGGCCGAGAGCGTGCTGCCGAAGCTGTTTCAAGCGTTCGTCGCCAAGGACATGAGCCTCCTCGAAATCAATCCGCTGGTCGTTACCAAGGCGGGCCAGCTGATCTGCCTCGATGCCAAGATGGGCTTCGACGACAGCGCGCTTTATCGTCACGCCGATATTGCCGCGTTGCGCGATCCGACCGAAGAGGACGCCAAGGAAATCGAGGCGTCGCATTACGATCTCAACTACGTCGCTCTCGACGGCACCATCGGCTGCATGGTCAACGGCGCCGGGCTCGCCATGGCGACGATGGACATCATCAAGCTTTACGGCGAGACGCCGGCTAACTTTCTCGATGTCGGCGGCGGCGCCAGCAAGGACAAGGTCACTGCGGCGTTCAAGATCATCACCTCCGATCCAAACGTGAAGGGAATTTTGATCAACATCTTCGGCGGCATCATGCGCTGCGATATCATCGCCGAAGGCGTTGTTGCCGCGGTGAAAGAAGTTGGCCTGCGCGTTCCGCTGGTGGTGCGGCTTGAGGGCACCAACGTCGCGCTTGGCAAGGAGATCATCCAGAAATCGGGCCTCAATGTCATTCCCGCCGACGACCTTGACGACGCTGCGCAGAAGATCGTCAAAGCGGTCAGGAAAGGTCAGTGACGTGCGCCGCTTCGCCCAACTGCTGTGCTGTCTGATGTGCGTCGCCGCCGCTTTCGCGCCGGCTCATGCCAATGAGCGGAGCGCCGCGCTGGTGAATTCGTTCCAGAATTTTTGCACGCCGGGACCGCCGGATTTTGCCTCGCTAGACGCCAAGGCGACGGCCATGAATCTTCCGGTTCGCAGGGACGTGGCGGCGCCGAAATCCGGGCAAACCACGCACGCCAAATCTTGGGTCATTTCGTTGCAAAGCGGCCCGCTCGAGCTGGTCGCGTCCGAGGCGCGAGGTCCCAACGGCGACGCCGCATCCTGCGGCATTGGCGCTGAAGATATTGCCGGCGAAGAAGTACGGCGGGACCTGATCAAGGCTTTGCAGCTGGGTGCCCCTACCAAGCAGACCGTGTCGGCCGACGGCACACAGCGGCTCACGGTGTGGACATACGGTGACAACGCGTTGTTGTTCCTGGCCGACGCAACGCCGATAAGTCTTCCCGGCTTTTACCTGACATTGATGCGTCAAGCGACTACGAACCGGTGACCGAATGCCGATCCTGATCGATCAAAACACCAAGGTGATCTGCCAGGGCTTTACCGGCCGCAACGGTACGTTCCATTCCGAGCAAGCGATCGCTTACGGCACCAAGATGGTTGGCGGCACGTCGCCGGGCAAAGGCGGCACAACCCATCTCAACCTGCCGGTATTTGACACGGTGGCCGAGGCGCGCGAGCAGACCGATTGCGACGCGAGCGTCATCTACGTGCCGCCGGCCGGCGCGGCCGATGCCATCTGTGAGGCGATTGATGCCGAGATCCCGCTCATCGTCTGCATCACCGAGGGCATTCCCGTGCTCGACATGGTCAAGGTCAAGCGCGCGCTGTGCGGCTCGAACTCCCGCTTGATCGGGCCGAACTGTCCCGGCGTCATGACCGCGGGCGAATGCAAGATCGGCATCATGCCCGGGAATATTTTCAAGCGCGGCAAAGTCGGCATCGTCTCGCGCTCCGGCACGCTCACTTACGAGGCCGTGTTCCAGACCACGCAGGAGGGCCTCGGCCAGACTACCGCAGTCGGTATCGGCGGCGATCCGGTCAAAGGCACCGAATTCATCGCGGTGCTTGAAATGTTTCTCGCCGACAAGGCGACCGAAGCCATTGTCATGATCGGCGAAATCGGCGGCTCCTCCGAAGAGGATGCCGCTCAGTTCCTCAAGGACGAAGCCAAGCGCGGCCGCAACAAGCCGACGGTCGGCTTTATCGCTGGACGCACGGCGCCGCCGGGGCGGCGCATGGGCCATGCCGGCGCCATCATCGCCGGCGGCAAGGGCGATGCGGAATCGAAGATCGCAGCCATGGAAGGCGCGGGCATCAAGGTGTCGGCGTCACCGGCGCGATTGGGAAAGACGCTGGCTGAAGTATGGAAATCTTGATTCAGTTCTTGCGTCTTTCGGTTGCCGCATCCAGTCGTTAAATAGGGTAAGATAAATAGGGTAAAAAGGGATCGCCTCGCGCCGGGCCGGGCTGATTCGTACTTTCCATACTTGTCGGATCTTCCGTCAGTTTCCACACCCCAGCTCGGGATTAGCCTATGTCTCGCCAGGACGCCAACGCCGCATTTGCTCTTACCTCATTCCTGTACGGCGGGAACGCTTCGTACATCGACGACCTGTACGCACGCTACGAGGCTGATCCCAAGTCGGTCGACGGCGAGTGGGAAGCGTTCTTCCAGAGTCTGAAGGACAACGCCCGGGACGTCACCGAAAACGCACGCGGTCCGTCATGGCGGCGATCCGACTGGCCGCAGCCCCAACGCGACGATCTCACGGCGGCGCTCGACAGCGACTGGACTGAAGTCGGCAAAGCGCTCGGCGGCACAGTGCAGGCGCGTGCGCAGACCAAGGGCGTCGAGCTTTCAACGGCCGATGTCGAGCGCGCAACACGGGATTCGATACGTGCGCTCATGCTCATTCGCGCCTATCGCGCTCGCGGCCATTTCCACGCCAACCTCGATCCGCTCGGATTGCAGCCGCCGGGAGACGAGGAGGAACTAAACCCGGGCACGTACGGCTTCGGTGAAGCCGATCTCGACCGGCCGATTTTTCTCGACAAAGTGCTCGGCCTCGAATTCGGCACCATCCGCCAGATCGTCGGTATCCTCCGGCGCACCTATTGCCAGACACTGGGCGTCGAATTCCTCCACATCTCCGACGGCGCGCAGAAGGGCTGGATTCAGGAACGCATCGAGGGACCACACAAAGAAATCACCTTCACCCGTGAGGGCAAGCGCGCCATTCTCACCAAGCTGGTCGAAGCCGAAGGCTTCGAGAGATTTAGCGATCTGAAATTCACTGGCACCAAACGCTTCGGTCTCGACGGCGGTGAGTCCATGATCCCGGCGCTGGAACAGATCATCAAGCGCGGCGGTGCGCTCGGCGTGCGCGAGATTATCATCGGCATGGCTCATCGCGGCCGGCTCAACGTGCTGTCTCAGGTGATGGCCAAGCCGCATCGCGCCATCTTCCACGAGTTCAAGGGCGGTTCGTCGACGCCCAACGAGATCGAAGGCTCGGGTGATGTCAAGTACCACCTCGGCGCCTCGTCGGATCGCGAGTTCGACGACAACAAGGTTCACCTGTCGCTCACCGCCAATCCGTCCCATCTGGAAATTGTCGATCCCGTCGTGCTCGGCAAAGTACGCGCCAAGCAGGATCAGCTGGGCGCAACGCGCGAAGATCGCACCATGGTGATGCCGCTCCTGATCCACGGCGACGCTTCGTTCGCCGGCCAGGGCGTGGTTGCGGAATGCTTCGGGCTTTCGGGACTGCGTGGCCATCGCACCGGCGGATCGCTGCACTTCATCGTCAACAATCAGATCGGCTTCACCACCAATCCGCGTTACTCGCGATCCTCGCCCTATCCATCTGACGTCGCCAAGATGATCGAGGCGCCGATTTTCCATTGTAACGGCGACGATCCCGAAGCAGTGGTGTTCGCTGCCAAAGTGGCGACTGAGTTCCGGCAGAAGTTTCAGAAGCCGGTCGTCATCGACATGTTCTGCTACCGCCGACACGGCCATAACGAAGGCGACGAGCCGTCATTCACTCAGCCGCTGATGTACAAGGCGATCGCGGCGCATCCGTCGACGCTCGAAATCTACTCCGACAAGCTGGTCAGCGAAGGCGTGGTCACGGCCGGCGAAGTCGAAAAGATCAAGGCCGACTGGCGCAATCGGCTCGATGCCGAGCTTGAAGCCGCGCAGAGCTATCGCGCCAACAAGGCCGATTGGCTCGACGGCCGCTGGTCCGGTTTCAAGACCGCGGGCGACGCCGACGATCCGCGCCGCGGGAAGACCGGGGTCGACATCGGTACGCTCAAGGAGATCGGCAAGAAAATCACCACGCTGCCCGAGGGCTTTCATCTCCATCGCACGCTCAATCGCTTTCTCGACAACCGGCGCAAATCGATCGAAACGGGCGCCAACATCGACTGGGCGACCGGCGAGGCGCTGGCGTTCTGCTCGTTGCTGCTCGACGGCAACAAAGTGCGACTGTCCGGCCAGGACAGCGAACGTGGCACGTTCTCGCAGCGGCATTCGGTGCTGATCGATCAGGAAACCGAGAAGCGCTACACGCCGTTCAATCACCTGCGTGAAGGACAAGCGCGCTACGAGGTCATCAACTCGATGCTGTCGGAAGAGGCCGTGCTCGGCTTCGAGTACGGTTATTCGCTTGCCGAACCCAGCGCACTGACTTTGTGGGAAGCGCAGTTTGGCGACTTCGCCAACGGCGCGCAGGTGGTGTTCGACCAATTCATCTCGTCCGGCGAGCGCAAATGGCTGCGCATGTCCGGACTGGTCTGCCTGTTGCCGCATGGTTACGAGGGGCAAGGGCCGGAGCACTCCTCCGCGCGGCTTGAGCGCTTCCTGCAGATGTGTGCCGAGGACAACATGCAGGTCGCCAATTGCACCACGCCGGCAAACTACTTCCACATTCTCCGCCGCCAGCTCAAACGCGACTTCCGCAAACCGCTCATCCTGATGACGCCGAAATCGCTGCTGCGCCATCGCCGCGCTGTGTCTCGCCTCGACGAGATGGGGCCGGAGACCTCGTTCCATCGGCTGCTTTGGGACGATGCCCAGCTGCTGCCGGACGAGAAGATCAAGCTCGTCGCCGACGACAAGATTCGCCGTGTCGTTATCTGTTCCGGCAAGGTGTACTACGACCTCTACGATGAGCGCGAAAAGCGTGGCGTCGATGATATTTATCTACTGCGCATCGAACAGCTCTACCCGTTCCCGACCAAGGCGCTGATGCTGGAGCTGTCTCGCTTCAAACAGGCGGAAATGGTTTGGTGCCAGGAGGAGCCGCGTAACATGGGCGCCTGGGTGTTCGTCGATATCTTCCTGGAGTGGGTGCTCAACCAGATCGGCGCCAAGCACCGTCGTGCGCGTTACACCGGCCGGCCGGCCGCCGCGTCAACCGCGGTCGGGCAAATGTCGCTGCACCAGGCTCAGCTCAAGAATTTCCTTGAAGAGGCGCTGGGATAATTTTCACGTCATCCTGAGGCGGCGGCCGCAGGTCGCCCTCTAAGGATGGGCACACGTCCTTCAGGCTCGCTCCGCGTGAACCTCGGGACGACGAAAGGCAGGAACCATGGCTGAGATACGCGTGCCCACGCTCGGCGAGTCAGTCACTGAGGCGACCATCGGCAAGTGGTTCAAGAAGGCAGGCGATACCGTCGCTGTCGATGAGCCGCTGGTCGAACTGGAGACCGACAAGGTCACCATCGAAGTGCCGGCGCCTGCAGCGGGCGTACTCACCGATGTAGCCGTGAAGGACGGCGATACGGTCGCCGTGGGCGCGCTTCTCGGCGCCATCAAGGAAGGCGCGGGCGCCGCGGCGGCAAAGCCAACCATGAAGGCCGCTGAAGCGGTGCCGGTAGCAGCGGCGGCAGCACCAGCGCCGAAGCCTTCGGCTGCGCCGAAAGTCACGGCCGCCGATACGCCGCAAGCGCCCTCAGTGCGCAAGATCGCGGCTGAGACTGGCATGGATGCTTCAACCGTGCCCGGCACCGGCAAGGATGGCCGCGTTACTAAGGGTGACATGCTCGCGGCCATCGAACGCGCCGCGGC
>JBAUGC010000120.1:0-3246 GCA_049679485.1 Xanthobacteraceae bacterium | reverse complement strand
TCATTCCGCCGGATCGGCTGCGGGCTCTGTTGATCGCGGAGGCTGAACTTGGCGAGCGCATTATGCGCGCGCTCATTCTGCGCCGCATGGGCTTGATTGAGACCGGAGGCGGTGGGCCGGTGATTATCGGCCGCGCCGACAATGGCGACGTGCTGCGGCTGGAATACTTTCTGCGCCGCAACTCGCATCCGAACCAGACGCTCGATCCGGACAGCGATCCGGGAGCAAAAGCGCTGATCGAGCGCTTTCACGTCGACCCGGGACAATTGCCAATCGTGTTGTGCCCGCAGGGACAATTGCTGCGCAATCCCACCGACGGCGAACTGGCGCGATGCCTCGGCTTGGTCGGTCCGATCGATCAGGATCGGATTTACGACGTGGCCATTGTCGGGGCGGGCCCTGCGGGTCTTGCGGCCTCGGTTTACGCCGGGTCGGAAGGCCTCTCGGTTCTCTTGCTCGACTGCCGCACCCGAGGCGGCCAAGCGGGCGCTTCCGCGAGGATCGAGAATTATCTCGGCTTTCCGACCGGCATCAGCGGCCAGGCCCTGATGGCGCGCGCCTCAAACCAGGCGGCGAAGTTCGGGGTTGAAATGGCGATCCCGGACGAAGTGGCGAGCCTCGAGGCGGTGGACGGTTCTCAGAAGCATTTCGTCCTGAATTTATCCAACAGCGAACGCGTGCGCGCCCACGCAGTCGTGATCGCGAGCGGTGCGCGATACCGCCGGCTGGCGCTGCCAAACCTTGAAGCGTTCGAGTCGTCGAGCGTGCATTATTGGGCGTCTCCACTGGAGGGAAAGCTTTGCGGCGGACAAGAGGTGGTCTTGGTAGGCGCCGGTAATTCGGCGGGCCAGGCGACTGTTTATCTGGCAAGTCAGGCGGCGAAGGTCTGGCTCGTTGTTCGCGGAGCGGACCTGGAGACGAACATGTCGCGCTATTTGGTCGATCGCATTAGCGGGCTCGCCAATGTCGAAGTGCTCACGCGCACTGAGATCGCCGCACTGGAAGGCAACGACGGCATTCTGCATGCGGTCCGCTGGCGGCACACACCTTCGGGCGAGGAAATGCGGCGCGATATCCGTCATCTCTTCCTGTTTATCGGCGCCGAGCCAAACACCGATTGGCTTGCCGGGTCGGGAGTGGCGCTCGACCCGCGCGGTTTCGTACTCACCGGCCCCGACGCCGGGACCGATCACAGGCAGCTCGAGACGACGCGTCCCGGCATCTTCGCTATCGGCGATGTTCGCTCCGGCTCGGTCAAGCGGGTCGCTGCGGCGGTCGGTGAAGGAGCCCAGGTGATGTCTGCTATCCACCGTTATTTGGCTGCGGGCGGCCAAGCGCCGGGGGTTGCGACAACTCCGGCGGCGGTGGCGACGCACTAAGACGACCCGTCCGCGCGCGCAATAACCGGCGTGCGCGTTGGCCGAGTACCGCGGGGCAGGACGCGACATGCCGAACGATGCACAGGCGGTTTGGTTGGCGGCAGGGCTGCGCACGCCGTTCGTCAATGTGGACGGGCCGTTTGCCGCTCGGGATTCCCTGGGCTTGTCGGTGCCGGTGGTCCAGGCAATGGCGCGGCAGGTGAACGGTCCGATCGACTTTGCGGTGTGGGGCTCCGTCGTCGTCAATCTCGCCTATGCCAATTTGGCGCGCGAGGTGTGGCTCGACAGTAAGCTCGATCCTCATGTGCCGACGTTCACGACCATCATGCAATGCAGCACCAGCATGGTCGGCGTGTTCGAAGCGGCGGGGATGCTCGGCGTGCGCCGCGCGGCCCTGGCGATGGTCGGCGGCGTCGAGAGCATGAGCCGCGTACAGATCGGGCTCGGACAGAATTTATCAGTTTGGCTTCGCCGCATGTTTCAAGCCCGCAGTGCGGCCGATCGCCTTCGCATCCTTCGCCGGCTGCGCCCGTCCGACATCCGGTTGTTTGTGCCGGAAGTGAAGAACAGGGTGACTGGCCGGAGCATGGGCGAACACACCGAGGATATGGCGAAGGACTGGAACATCGGGCGCCGCGAGCAGGATGAGCTGGCGCTCGAAGGTCATCAGAGAGCGATCGCGGCGCAGGATCGCGGCTTCTTTGCCGATTTGATCGTGCCGTTGGACGGAGTAAATGAGGATCACTTTCCGCGCCGGGATACGTCGCTGGAAAAGCTTGCCAAACTCAAACCCGTATTTGACCGGTCCAGCGGACGAGGCACGCTGACGGCCGGCAACAGCTCGCCGCTCACCGATGGCGCTTCCGCCATCTGGGTCGGCACCGAAGAAGGCCTTGCGCGATTGCCGCAACAATTGCCGCGTGCTCGATTGGTGGATTTTGAAATGGCGGCGGTCGATATCTTCACTGAGGGCCTGCTGATGGCGCCGGTCACCGCGATTCCGCGGCTGTTGGCGCGGCGCGGGCTGAAGTTCAACGATATCGCGCTGTGGGAAATCCACGAGGCGTTTTCGGCGCAGGTGCTCTGTCACATCAACGCACTCGAGGATAAGGACTTCGTCCGCGCCAAAGCCGGCGTCGAGCATGATTTCGGGAGTTTCCCGCGCGAGCGAATGAACCCGAACGGCGACAGTGTCGCGCTCGGACATCCGTTCGCGGCGACAGGTGCAAGAATCTTGAGTCAGGCCGTCAAGGAACTCGCGGCGCTGCCGCAAGGCAGCCGGGCGATTGTCAGCATCTGTTCCGATGGCGGTCTCGGCACGGTCGCGCTGCTGGAGCGCTGACTGTTTCATCAATCCGCCGCGGCGATGGCGTGAAAAAACGTACCGGTAACGCGGCCGCGTCGGCCGCCCGTTTTCTCCAGCGCACGGCCCTCGCCGTCGGCAATCTCGGCGAAGGGCTCGTCGTCTCCGGCGCTTGTGAGTGAAGCATAGTGGAATTCATGGCCGCGAACGAGCATTCCGCCTCTCCCGAGAACGCCATCGACGAGAAGCCTTGCTGTCCGGTAGCCGAGATGGAGTTTGCGCTTGGCAAAACTTGTGGCGTGGCCGAGCAATCCGGTCATGGCGTGATGCTTCCCGGTCGCATCTTCGAGGCTCTCGCCGAGCACCATGTAGCCGCCGCACTCACCGTGTACCGCGCGGGTGGTGGCGAATTGCCGTAACCCCGCAACAAAACGGCCGGCGTTGCTGAGGGCTTCGGCGTGCAGCTCCGGATAGCCGCCCGGCAGCCAGCAGCAGTCCGCGCTTTGCGGCGGCGGCTCATCGACAAGCGGCGAAAACGGCAGGATCTCGGCGCCGGCTTTGCGC
>JBAUGC010000119.1:0-9992 GCA_049679485.1 Xanthobacteraceae bacterium | reverse complement strand
TCAGATTGTCCGCCGTCTCGGTCGGGTTAAAGACGATCGCCGTGTAGAAGAAGGCGAAGAAGACAATGAGCGCGACATAAAGCGCAAGGAACAGCGGCCGCCCGTGCGAGAGCTGGGTGGTAATGATCGTCAGCCAGCCCGGCCCCTGCCCCGCGGTAAAATTGGCAATTGTCGTTGGCAACAGCAGTAACGAGGAGGCAAAGATCGGCGGAATGACGCCCGAGGTGTTGAGCTTCAGCGGCAGATGCGAGGATTGGCCCTCGAACATGCGGTTGCCGACCTGGCGCTTTGGATACTGGATCAAGAGACGGCGCTGAGCGCGCTCCATAAACACGATGAAGGTGATGACGGCGACAGCCATCACCAGCACGATGAGAATGAGGCCGGTCGAGAGCGCGCCCTGGCGGCCGAGTTCGAGCGTGCCGGCGACGGCGGACGGCAATTGCGCCACGATCCCGGACATGATGATCAGCGAGGTGCCGTTGCCGATCCCGCGCTGGGTGATCTGCTCGCCGAGCCACATCAGGAACATGGTGCCGCCGGTCAGCGTGATCACCGTCGAGATGCGGAAGAACATGCCAGGGTCGGTGACCACGTTGGTGGCGCCTTCGAGGCCGACGGAAATGCCATAGGCCTGGAACGCAGCCAGCAGCACCGTGAGGTAGCGCGTGTACTGATTGATGGTCTTGCGCCCCTGCTCGCCCTCTTTCTTGAGTTGTTCAAGCGTCGGCGACACCGTCGTCATCAGCTGAATGATGATCGACGCCGAAATGTACGGCATGATGTTCAGAGCGAAGATCGCCATGCGGTGGATGCCGCCGCCGGCGAACATATTGAACATTCCCAGAATACCGCCGGCCTGCGAATTGAAAATCTGGTTCCAGGCGTTCGGATCGATGCCCGGTAGCGGAATGTAGGTGCCGAGCCGGTAGACCAACAGCGCGCCAAGCGTAAACCAGATTCGCTTCTTGAGTTCTTCGGCTTTGGCCAGCGCCCCGAAGTTGAGATTGGATGCCAGTTGTTCCGCTGCCGAGACCATCCGCGCGTGCTCCGTATGCGGCCTTGTTGCCGACCGGCCCTATATAGGGATCAGGCCGCCTGTTCGCTCGGCTCCCGCTTGGGAGCCAGGATCTCGACCGAGCCGCCTGCCTTCTCCACCGCGGCGACTGCGGATTTCGACGCACCGAAAACCGAAAGCGTAATCTTGGCCTTGAGTTCGCCGCCGCCGAGCAGCCGCACACCGTCCTTGGCGCGGCGCAACAGGCCGGCCTTCACCAGAGCCGCGGCATCAATTTTCGCCGATGCGTCGAGCCGGCCGGCGTCAATGGCCTCCTGGAGCCGCCCAAGATTGACCTCATTAAGCTTGCGCGCGAACGCGGTATTCTTGAAGCCGCGCTTCGGCAGGCGGCGATGCAGCGGCATCTGGCCGCCCTCGAAGCCTTTGATGCGCACGCCCGAGCGCGCCGTTTGACCCTTGCCGCCGCGGCCGCCGGTCTTGCCCTTACCCGAGCCGATACCGCGGCCGATGCGCTTTCCCGTCTTCCGCGCACCCGCGTGGCCGGAGAGCTCGTGAAGCTTCATGACTGTTTCTCCACCACGCGCACCAAATGCGCGACCTTGGCGATCATGCCGCGCGTCTGCGGCGTATCGGCGAGATGAGCAACGCGGCCGATCTTGTTCAGCTTCAAGCCGACCAGCGTCTCGCGCTGAGTGTGGTGCCGACGCATCGGGCTGCCGATCTGTTCGACCGTGACGGTCTTCCCGGCGGTAGTCTTGCCCGCGCTCTTTCCGCTATTCATCGCCTGCTCCAAAGCCTCAATCGGCCGTCTGCTCGGCCTCGACGTCGCGGCGACGTGCCTGCAGCGCGGAAACTTTGACGTTGCGCCGGGCCGCAACCGAACGCGGCGAATCCTGATGCTTAAGCGCATCGAACGTCGCCCGTACCACGTTGTAGGGGTTCGACGTGCCGAGCGACTTCGCCACCACGTCCTGCATACCCAGTGTCTCGAACACTGCGCGCATCGGACCGCCGGCGATGATGCCGGTACCGGGCGGCGCGGCCCGTAAAAACACCTTGCCGGCGCCGTGGCGTCCGGCCACGTCGTGATGCAGCGTGCGCCCCTCACGCAGCGGCACCCGCGTGAGCGAGCGCTTGGCGGCGTCAGTTGCCTTGCGGATCGCCTCCGGCACTTCGCGTGCCTTACCGTGGCCGAAGCCGACGCGGCCTTTCTGGTCGCCGACCACGACCAGAGCAGCGAAGCCGAACCGCCGGCCACCCTTCACGACCTTGGCGACGCGATTGATGTGGACAAGCTTGTCCACGAACTCGCTGTCGCGCTCTTCGTTTCGCCGATCGCGGGGTTCACGCGCCATGCTGATCCGCCAAATTGTTGTCTGCCATTGTCATCGTCCTTTAAAAACTCAATCCGCCCTCACGTGCCGCGTCGGCGAGGGCCTTGACGCGACCGTGATAAAGATAGCTGCCGCGGTCGAAAATTACATCCTTGATGCCCTTGTCCTGCGCGCGCTTGGCGATGAGCTTGCCGACAGCCTTAGCGGCGTCGACGCTGGCGCCGGTCTTTAAACCTTCCAGCGCGCCCTTCTCCAGCGAAGAAGCCGAGACCAGCGTCGCGCCCTGATCGTCGTCGATCACCTGCGCATAAATGTGCTTGGACGACCGAAATACCGAAAGCCGCTTGCGGCCATGAGCAGCGCGGCGAAGCGCCCCACGTACGCGCCCCTTCCGCCGGTCGATCCTGTCACTCAGCTTGCTCATCGGCGGCGCCGTTACTTCTTCTTGCCTTCCTTGCGGAAAATGCGCTCGTCGGCGTATTTGATGCCCTTGCCCTTGTAAGGTTCCGGCGGCCGGTACTCGCGGATTTCGGCTGCGACCTGCCCGACCTTCTGCCGGTCGGTGCCGGAAATCACGATTTCGACCGGACGGGGGGTGGCGATCGTGATGCCCTCAGGGATCGGATAGATCACGTCGTGGCTGTAACCGAGCGCGAGCTGCAAGTTCTTGCCCTGCACCGCGGCGCGGTAGCCGACGCCGTTGATTTCAAGCTTCTGTTCGAAGCCCTTGCTGACGCCGGCGATCAGATTGGCAACCAGCGTGCGCGCCGTGCCCCATTGCGAGCGTGCCCGCTTGGTTTCGTTGCGCGGATCGACCTGGATCTTTCCGCCGTCGAGTTTGACCTCGACGTCGTCTGGCAGCACGACGGAAAGCGCGCCCTTTGGGCCTTTCACCTTCACAGTCTGGCCTTCGACATTGGCGGTGATACCCGTGGGCACGGCGACTGGCTTCTTACCGATGCGGGACATGGTTTTTATCCGTTGCTCGTTCCCGGCCTTAGAACACCGTGCAGAGAATTTCGCCGCCGACATTGGCGTCGCGGGCGTCGTGATCGGCCATCACGCCCTTGGGCGTCGAAACGATAGCGACACCAAGGCCATTGTTGATGCGCGGCAAGTTCCTGACCGAGGTATAAACGCGGCGGCCGGGTTTGGAAATCCGCTCAATCTCGCGGATGACCGGTTCGCCTTCGAAATACTTCAACTCGATCTCGATCTCCGAATATCCCTCGCGTTCGACCACGGCGAAGCCGCGGATGTAACCTTCGGTCTTGAGCACTTCGAGCACGCTCTCGCGCAGCTTCGAGCTTGGGCTCGAAACCTTGCTCTTGTTGCGCATCTGAGCGTTGCGGATGCGGGAGAGCAGATCGCCGAGCGGATCGTTTATCGGCATGGTGCGGCCCTCCTCACCAGCTCGACTTCAGCAGGCCCGGGATCAGCCCTTTCGAGCCGAGATCACGAAGCGCGATGCGCGAGAGCTTATGCTTGCGGTAATAACCGCGGGGCCGCCCGGTCATCTCGCAACGATTGCGGATGCGGGTGGCCGACGAGTTGCGCGGCATTTCGGCAAGCTTCAGTGTCGCGGCGAAACGATCCTCGACCGGCTTGGTCTTGTCGCGCGCGATCGCCTTAAGCCGCTCGCGTCGGCCCGAAAACTTTTTGGTCATCCGGCGACGCCGGTTGTTCTTTTCGATCGAACTCTTCTTCGCCATCTAGTGCTCCTCGCGGTTCCGCGTTTGAGGCCTTTTCTGCCTCACTGCCGGAACGGAAAATTAAATGCGGCCAACAAAGCCCGCGCCTCGTCGTCGTTGCGCGCGGTGGTGCAAACGGTGATGTCCATGCCCCACACTTCGGCGGTCTTGTCGTAATCGATTTCCGGGAACACGATGTGTTCCTTGATGCCAAGCGTGTAGTTGCCGCGGCCGTCGAAGCTCTTCGGATTAAGCCCGCGAAAGTCCCGCACCCGCGGCAGCGCGATGTTGATCAGCCGGTCGATAAACTCGTACATCCGCGCCTTGCGCAGCGTCACCTTGCAGCCAATGGCCTGGCCATCGCGCAGCTTGTAGGTTGCGATCGATTTTCGTGCCTTGGTGATGATCGCTTTCTGACCCGAGATCAGCGCGAGATCGTTGGCGGCGGCGTCGACCTTCTTGCGGTCGGCAACGCCTTCGCCGATGCCCATGTTGATGACGACCTTGTCCAGGACCGGAATCTGGAAGCGGTTCTTGTAGCCGAATTGCTCGGCAATCCGGCCGCGGATCGTCTGATCGAACTCGACCTTAAGCCGCGCCGGCACCTTCGGCTCGGGCTCGCGCGGCGTCGCCGGCTTCTCGACCTTTGCCGCCTTGCCGTCCGCCGCAGCCTTGTCGCCCTTCTCGGCCTTGGCGGCTTTCGGCGGCTTCGCCTTGTCCTGCCCGGAGCCTTCCGGCCGCGGCGCCTTGTCCGCCTTTTTGGCCTTTTTTTCTTCGGTATCAGCCATCGATCTCAGCTCCCGAACGCCGGGCGACGCGCACCTTCTTCCGATCCTCGCCCTTGCCGACGATTTTGAAGCCTACCCGGGTCGGCTTTTTGTCCTTGGGATCAGCTAACGCGATGTTTGACACGTGGATCGGCGCTTCCTTGGAGACGATGCCGCCTTCCTGCGTCGCGCTTTGCTTCTGGTGACGCTTGACGACGTTGACGCCGCGCACCAACGCCCGGCCTTCGTCGCGGCGCATCTCGATGACCTCGCCGCTGCGGCCCTTGTCGCGTCCCGCGATCACGATCACCGTGTCGCCTTTTTTGATCTTCGCCGCCATCACAGCACCTCAGGCGCGAGCGAGATGATCTTCATGTGGTTCTTGGCCCGCAATTCACGCGGCACCGGGCCGAAGATGCGGGTACCGACCGGCTCCATCTGCGGAGTGATCAGCACCGCGGCGTTGCGGTCGAAGCGGATGATCGAGCCGTCGGCGCGCTTGATGTCCTTGGAAATGCGGACGATCACCGCCTTCATCACGTCGCCCTTCTTCACCCGGCCGCGCGGAATCGCTTCCTTGACCGAAACGACGATCACATCGCCGATGGTGGCGTATTTGCGCTTGGAGCCGCCGAGCACCTTGATGCACATGACGCGGCGCGCGCCGGAATTGTCCGCCACGTCGAGATTGGTTTGCATCTGAATCATAAGCTACCCCACTTACTTCCATTTTCCGGCGCGTCGCGGTTACGACGCTTTCTTCTTCTCGCCGCGCACTACGGCCCAGCGTTTGAGCTTGGATATCGGCCGGTGTTCTTCGATCCAAACGGTGTCGCCAACCTTGAACTCGTTGTTCTCATCGTGCGCGTAATATTTCTTCGAGCGGCGGATGGTCTTGCCGAAGATTGGATGCGCGAAGCGGCGCTCGACCTTCACCACCAGGGTCTTGCTCTGTTTGTCGCTCACCACGACGCCTTGCAGGCTGCGCTTTGGCATCTTGTTCCTCGTTAACTCTTCGGCGCGCGCTTCTGCTGCGCAACAGTCTTAAGCCTGGCGATATCGCGGCGCACTTCACGCACCCGCGCGGTATTTTCCAGCTGCCCGGTGGCGCGCTGAAAGCGCAGGTTGAACTGCTCTTTTTTGAGCTTGAGCACTTCGTCGTCGATCTGGTCGACCGTCATCGGTCTGATATCTTGTGCTTTCATCTTTACGCCTACTCGCTGATGCGCTCGACGAAACGGGTCTTGATCGGCAGCTTGGCGGCGGCGAGCGCGAGCGACTCCTTGGCAACTTCGATGGGCACGCCGTCGATCTCGAACAGGATGCGACCCGGCTTCACGCGCGCCACCCACAGCTCCGGGGTGCCTTTACCAGAACCCATGCGCACTTCGAGCGGCTTCTTGGACACCGGCACGTCCGGGAACAGGCGAATCCAAACCCGCCCCGACCGCTTCATGTGCCGCGTCAAGGCGCGCCGCGCAGCTTCGATTTGGCGTGCGGTGATCCGTTCCGGCTCTAGCGCTTTTAGACCGTATTGGCCGAAGGCCAACTCGGCCGCACTCGTAGCTAGACCGTGGATGCGGCCCTTGTGAGCCTTCCGAAATTTCGTTCGTGTCGGTTGCAGCATGGCGGACGCCTTTTCTCAAACTTTCTGTTCGTTCACGCCGCGTCGCGACGGGGCCGGCCGGCCTCGCCTTCGGCCATGCGTTTATCCTGCGCCATCGGGTCGTGCTCCATGATCTCGCCCTTGAAGATCCAGACTTTTACGCCGCAGGTGCCGTAGGTGGTAAACGCCGTGGCGACGCCGTAATCGACGTCGGCGCGCAACGTATGCAGCGGCACGCGGCCCTCGCGGTACCATTCCATCCGCGCGATCTCGGCGCCGCCGAGACGGCCCGAACAATTGATGCGGATGCCGCCGGCGCCAAGCCGCATCGCCGACTGCACCGCCCGCTTCATGGCGCGGCGGAAAGCAACGCGGCGTTCCAGTTGCTGCGCAATCGATTCGGCGACCAGTTGTGCGTCGAGTTCCGGTTTGCGGATTTCAACGATGTTGATCACCACATCGCTGTCGGTCAGCGCGGCGACTTTCCGGCGCAGCTTCTCGATGTCGGCGCCCTTCTTGCCGATGACGACACCCGGGCGCGCCGAATGGATGGTGACGCGGCACTTCTTGTGCGGCCGCTCGATCACAATCTTGGACACCGCCGCCTGCTTTAATTCCTTCATCAGCGCTTCGCGGATCTTCATGTCCTCGTGCAGCAGCGAGCCGTAGCTCGTCTTGCCGGCATACCAGCGCGAATCCCAGGTGCGGTTGATCCCGAGACGAAGCCCGACCGGATTGACCTTTTGACCCATCGTCTTCTCCTGACCCGTCCCTTAATTCGCCGCTGCCTCGACCTCACGCACGACAATGGTGAGGTTCGAGAACGGCTTGGAAATCCTACCGGCGCGGCCGCGCGCGCGCGGCGTGAACCGTTTCAACACAATCGCCTTGCCGACATGGGCCTGGACCACGACCAGATCGTCGACGTCGAGATCGTGATTGTTCTCGGCATTGGCAATCGCGGATTCCAGACACTTACGCACGTCGCGCGCGATCCGCTTGCGCGAGAATTCAAGATCGGCGAGCGCGGTCGAAACCTTTTTGCCGCGAATGAGCTGCGCCAAAAGGTTCAGCTTCTGCGGGCTGACCCGCAGCATGCGGGCAACCGCCTTCGCCTCACTATCGGACAGCGCGCGTTCGCGCTTTTTCTTGCTCATGGCAACTCTCTTTGCCTCACGACCCGCTGGCTGCCGATGCGGCTGGCGCCGCAGACGCGCCGCCGCCCTCGCCGCCGCCGCTCCGCTTGGCCTTGCGGTCCGACGAATGACCGTAGAACGAACGGGTCGGCGCGAACTCGCCGAACTTGTGGCCGACCATCTCCTCGGTGACGATCACCGGAATATGCTTCTGCCCGTTGTAGACGCCGAACGTGAGCCCGACGAATTGCGGTAGGATGGTCGACCGGCGCGACCAGATGCGGATCATCTCATGGCGTCCGGACGCACGCGCGGCATCCGCCTTTTTCAGCAGATAGCCGTCGACAAACGGACCCTTCCAGACCGAACGCGTCATGATTGCTCCTAACGATCCTACTTGCTCTTCTTGCGCGCGTGACGGCTCACCATGATGAACTTGGTGGTGCTCTTGTTCTTGCGGGTCTTCATGCCCTTGGTCGGCTTGCCCCAGGGCGTCACCGGATGGCGTCCGCCGCGGGTTCGCCCGCCAAGCGGATGATCGACCGGGTTCATCGTCTCGCCGCGGACGTGGCCGCGCCATCCCATCCAGCGGTTGCGCCCGGCCTTGCCGATCGAGACGTTCATGTTGTCCGGATTTGAGACCGCTCCGATCGTCGCGATGCAGCGGCCATGCACGAGGCGCTGTTCGCCCGAATTGAGCCGCAAGATCACATAGGCGCCGTCGCGGCCGACAAGCTGCGCATAGGTGCCGGCGGAGCGCGCGATCTGGCCGCCCTTACCGATCTTCAGTTCGATATTGTGGACGATGGTACCGACCGGAATATTGGCCAGCGGCATGGCGTTGCCGGGCTTCACGTCGACGTATTCGCCGGCAACCACCGTGTCGCCAACGGCAAGCCGCTGCGGCGCCAGGATGTAGGCGAGTTCGCCGTCCTCATATTTGATCAGCGCGATGAAACCGGTGCGGTTCGGATCGTATTCCAGCCGCTCGACCTTGGCCGGAGCGTCGAACTTGCGGCGCTTGAAGTCGATCGTTCGATAGGCCTTCTTGTGACCACCGCCGCGATAGCGGCTCGTGATCGAGCCGGAATTGTTGCGGCCGCCGCTCGAATTCTTGCCTTCGGTAAGAGCCTTCACCGGTGCCCCGGTGTGAAGACCGGAGCGATCGACCAGCACCAGCTGGCGCTGACCAGGCGTGGTCGGATTATAGTTCTTCAGTGCCATCGCCCCCTCCTCACAACCCTGTGGTCACGTCGATCTTCTGGCCCTCTTCGAGGGTCACGATCGCGCGCTTGGTGGTCGATTGCAGGCCGAACCGGCCCTTGAACGCCTTCCACTTGCCGCGGCGGCGTAGCGTGTTGACGCTCTTGACCTTGACGTCGAACAGCTTCTCCACCGCTTCCTTGATCTGCGGCTTGGTCGCTGTGAGCGCGACCTTGAAGATCACCTTGGAATGCTCGGACGCGTTGGTCGCTTTCTCGGTGATGACCGGCGACAGGATCACGTCGTAATGGCGCGGATCGGTCGTGCTCATTTGAACCGTGCCTCCAACGCATCGACCGCGGCGCGGGTCAGCACCAGTTTTTGCCGGCGCAGGATGTCGTAGACATTAATCCCGGCGATTGGCAGCACATCGATATTCGGAATGTTTCGGGCTGCGGTGCGCATGTTCGCCGCGACCTCGGCGCCGTCGATGATCAGCGCATTCGACAGCCCAAGCTTTTCGAACTGACCGCGCAACGCTTTGGTCTTTGCTTCCTTCACATCGAAGGCCTCGATGATGACGATGCCGTCGTCCTTTGCCTTGGCGGATAACGCATGCTTGAGCGCGAGCGCGCGGACCTTCTTCGGCAGACCGATCTCATGGCTTCGGGGATGCGGGCCGAACGAACGGCCGCCGCCGCGGAACAGGTTTACCCGCGCCGAGCCGTGGCGGGCGGAGCCGGTACCCTTCTGGCGGTACATTTTCTTGCCGGTGCGATGAATGTCGGCGCGATTTTTCACCGCATGCGTGCCGGCCTGGCGCTTGGCCAACTGCCAGACCACACAGCGATGAATGATGTCGGTGCGCGGTTCCAGGCCGAAGATGGCGTCCGATACGGTGACCGAGCCGGACTGCTTGCCGTCAAGCGTCGTGATTTTCAGTTCCATATCACGCCCCCTCCCTGGCTTCGGAAGTGGCTGGCGTGGCCTTGGCCTCGGATGGCGCCGCGGACGCGTCTTCGGCGAGCTTGAACTTGCCGGGTTTTGGCACACCGTCCGGCAGCTTCTTCTTCACCGCGTCACGTACCGTGATCCAGCCGCCTTTGACGCCTGGTACCGCGCCCTCGACCAGAATGAGCCCACGCTCGACGTCGGTCCGCATGACCTTGGGATTGAGCGTCGTTACTCGGTCGACGCCGATATGGCCAGGCATCTTTTTGTTCTTGAAGGTCTTGCC
>JBAUGC010000118.1:0-8238 GCA_049679485.1 Xanthobacteraceae bacterium | reverse complement strand
CGGCTGCACCGACCGCGACATCGCCCGCATCCTCGGCATCGGTTTTGGCACCGTCCGCACCCACTTGACCAACGCGATGCATAAGAGCGGTTGCGCCAATCGTGCTGAACTGGCCGCGGCGATCGCGCGGCAGAGCCTGACCTGATCTCCCCATTTATGCCGATGTCCATTCGGCGGTGGGCAGCGATACATTGAGGGCTGGGCGCATGGGCACGGTTGCGCGTGAGAGAGTTTGAGGATGGCGGCACTTCACGATCTCGGCGTAGGTGAAGCGGCCAAGGCGATTCGCTCCGGGGAGATCACCGCTGAGCAGCTTGCGGAAGCGCTGCTCGCTCGCGCCTCCGCCAATGCAAACCTTGGCGCATTCATTACGCTAGACCCCGATCACGTGCGCGTAGCTGCGCGGAAGGCCGATCAAGCGCGAACATCCGGTGCGTCACTCGGCCCTCTGCATGGCGTTCCATTAGCCTTGAAGGACAATCTCGACACCGCTGAACTGCCGACGTCTGGTGGCACTCCGGGTCTCGCTGGCAATCGGCCCAAGCGTAACGCCGCCATTATCGACAAGCTGCTCGGCGCGGGCGCCACTGTGTTGGGCAAAACCAATCTGCACGAACTCGCTTACGGCATCACCAACAACAATGCCGCCCATGGGCCGGCGCGGAATCCGTACGCGCCGGATCGCATTCCGGGCGCCTCAAGCGGTGGCACCGGCGTCGCGGTCGCGGCGCGGATTGCTCCCGGCGGGATCGGAACGGATACCGGAGGATCGGTTCGCATCCCGGCCGCGTTGTGCGGCATCGTCGGCCTTCGCCCCACCACCGGCCGCTGGTCCCAGGCCGGTGTCGTGCCGATCTCGCACACCCGCGACACCCCGGGGCCCATGACGCGGAGCGTTGCCGACTGCGCATTGCTGGATGGTGTCGTTACCGGAGGTCCGATCGAAGCTGCGCCGGCGCAGCTCAAAGGTGTGCGCATCGGCGTGCCGCGAAAGCATTTCTGGGAGAATCTCGACCCCGAATTCGAAAAAATCTGCGAAGGCACGTTGCGCCGGCTGACCGACGCCGGCGTCGTTTTGGTGGATGTCGACATGAGCGACGAAGCTTCGCTCGACGCCGAGGCTGGCTGTCCGATCGCGCTCTATGAGACCGTTACCGACCTCAACATCTATCTGGCCGAGCACGAAATTGGATTCGACTTCGCGACGCTTGCGGCTAAGACGGCAAGCCCTGACGTGAATGGAATCCTGCAGAGCCTCACCGGCGCGGGAGCCGTGCCGGAAGCCGCGTATCGCAAAGCGTTGCAGCAACGGTCCGTCCTTCAGGACACCTACAGCCGTCATTTTCGCGATCATGGAATTGCCGCCATCTTTTTCCCGACCACGCCTGCTCCTGCGCCGAAAATCGGTGAGGACGAGACGTTTATGCTCAATGGCCAGGCGTTACCGACCTTCGCCACCTTCATTCGCAACACCGGCCCCGGCAGCGTCGGCGGCATTCCCGGTATCAGTCTGCCTGTCGGTATAACGGCGGCAGGCTTACCGATCGGCATGGAGCTATCCGGACCGGCCGGAAGCGATCAACAGATTCTCAGCATTGCCGCGGCGATCGAGCCGCTAATGCCGAAACTGCCGGCGCCGCCGGTGCGAGCTTGACCCTGAAGTGATGACTGCGAACACGAAGGAGACTCACATGGCTATCCAGAAACGGGGACCGACCCGGCGAACGCTTCTCAGCGCCGCCGCGGCGGGCGCCGCATTCGGCACGTTGCCCGGACTGATCCGTCCGGCCTCTGCCGCCAACGAATTCAAGATCGGTCTTTTCATCGCGCTGAGCGGCCCGGCGTCGCTGTTCGGACCGACACAAAAGGCTTGCGCTGAGCTTGCCGCCGAGGAAGTCAACAAGGCTGGCGGCATTCTCGGACGCCAGATCAAGCTCATTCCCACCGATGCCGGCGGCCCGCCGGCGGAATCGACGAAATCCGCCATTCGCCTCATGCTCGAGGAGAATGTCGATCTGTTCATCGGTTCGCATGACAGCGCGACACGCGAGGCGCTGGTTGCGACTATCAAGGGCAAGGTGCCGTACATCTACACGCCGGTCTATGAAGGCGGCGAGTGTGCGTTCAACACCTACGTGCTCGCCGACACGCCCGAGCAACAAATCCGGCCGTCGCTGACCTGGATGATGAAAGAGAAGAGCGCGAAATCGATTTACATGATCGGCGACGATTACGTTTGGCCGCGTAAATGCAACGAGCACGCCAAGCAGTACATCGCAGAGAATGGCGGCAAAGTCGCTGCCGAAGAGTACGTGCCGTTCGGCGCGCCGAACAAGTTCGAGGAAGTCGTCACGCGGATCAAATCCGCCAAGCCCGATGCTGTGCTGATCACGCTTGTGGGCGCCGACAACGTCAACTTCAACCGGACCTTCGCCGGGTTCGGCCTCGACAAGGATATCGCGCGACTGTCGCTGCTGCTCGAAGAGAACACGCTGCTGGGTGTCGGCGCCGAGAGCAGCAAGAATCTCTATTCCTCCATGTCTTACTATGCCAACGCTCCCGGCGAGGCGAACAAGAAGTTCAAGCAAGCGTATTTCGCCAAGTTCGGCGCCAAGGCACCGCAATTGAGCTTGATCGGCGCCGACTGCTATGCCGGCGTCTATTGCGCAAAGGCGCTGGTCACCAAGGCGAACGGCACCAACGCGCAAAAATGCATGGCGGCGTCTGATGGGATTACGTTCGACTCGGCGGCGGGTCCGTGGACCATGCGCAACCGTCACGTCGACAAGACGATGTTCCTTGCCGACTGCAAGGGCACCGAATTCGATATCATCAAGACCTTCGCCGACGTGAAAAGCGGCGAGGCTTGCAAGGTCTGACGGACGACTGCCAGCGATCGGCAGTACCGCGCCGGGAGTGAGGAGGCGTAAATATGGATCCGCTGATCGTCACCCAGGCGATCAACGTCCTCTACGCCGTCTCAACGCTTGCGGTCCTTGCGCTTGGACTTGCCGTGATCTTCGGCCTGCTCGGCGTGCTCAATATCGCGCACGGCGAGTTCATCATGATCGGCGCCTATTGCGCCTACATTACGCAGTCCAACGGCTGGCCGTATCTCGCCGCCTTGCCGTTGACACTGGTCATCTGCGGACTACTCGGAGCGGCGGTGGAGTGGACCATGATCCGCCCGCTGTACCGCCGGCCGTTCGACACGCTGGTTGCGACCTGGGGCTTGAGTCTATTGCTGCGCAAGATTGCCGAAGCGATCTTCGGTCTTGGATTTCGCAGCCTGGCGATTCCAGTTCCGGGAACGGTGCAATTTCTCGGCACGGAATATCCGATCTACCGTCTCATTCTGATTGGTGTCTCCGCGGCTGTCGTCGCCGGGCTGGTGCTCTGGTACGGCAACAGCCGAACCGGCAACAAAATCCGCGCCATGGTGAGCAATCCGGAACTTGCGCAAGCGCAGGGCATTTCGGTGCGGCGGCTCGCGGCCGGTACTTTCGTCGCCGGCACGTGTCTCGCCGGGTTCGGCGGCGTCATGGTCGCGCCGCTCGTGCCGGTGCAGCCGTTCATGGGTCTCGATTATGTTTTACGCACCTTCTTCGTTCTGATTGTCGGCGGACTGGGCAGCGTGCCGGGGCTGCTGTCCGGGGCGGCGGTGATCGGCGGCTTTGACAGCATTGTTTCGGCTGCCACGAATGCTACGAACGGCTACTTCACCGTGCTGGTGCTCTCGATCCTGTTTCTTTGGCTGAGGCCCCGAGGCATAGTTGCGCGCGGCTAGCCTCGTTGTCCTTGTCACCATTGTGCTGCCGCTGGCGCTGAGCCAGTTCTGGGCCTATCAGCTCGGCCTTTATGGCCTCTACGCCGCGGCCGCAGTGGGCGTCGGCTTGTGTTGGGGGCAAGCCGGATTCTTGCCACTCGGACAAGGGCTGTTCTTTGGTCTCGCGGCGTATATTTCGGGCCTCGCCTTCATAACCTTCTCGGAGCATCTGTTTATTGCCGTGTGGGTGTTGCCATTGGCGGCGCTTGCCGCCGGACTGTTGGCCTACCTGATCGGCGTTGTTGTGTTCCGGCGCCCCGACCAAAGCGGCGCCTACTTTTCCATGATTACTTTGGCGCTCTGCCTGCTCGCGTTTCAGATTGCGACCAGCTGGAATTCGGTCACCGGCGGTTTTAACGGGCTCAAGGGAATCCCCGGCATTCCCGGCCTCGATGATTTCTCCGACGTCTATTACGTTTCCGCCGCCATGCTGCTCGCCGTGCTCGCCCTTGGCGGATGGCTTTACCATGCGCCGATCGGAGTGCTGTGGCGGGCGCTGGCGCAGAACGAGCGCCGGTTGCAATTGTTCGGCTTCGACACCAATCAGCTCAAGTCCGTCGCGTTCGGTGTCAGTGGACTGATGGCCGGGATCGGCGGCGCCATCTACGCACCGCAGCAGGGGATCGTCACGCCGCAGGTGGTCGGCTTCGGCCTCTCCGCGGATTTGGTGATCTGGGCCGCGGTCGGCGGGCGAGGGAGCTTGCTCGGGCCCGTGATCGGCACGCTGGTCGTTGGGTCGTTGACGGCGCAACTGCGCGATACTTTTCAGTTCTGGGAAGTGCTGATGGCGGTGTTCTTCATCGTTATCGTGCTGGTGTTTCCCAAGGGCATCGCCGGGTTGGCTGAGCCTGCGGCATGGCTGTTTCGGGCGCGGCGCAACCGGCCGCCCGTTGCCGCACCAAAAAGTCCAGTGGACCTGTCGCCCGCGCAGCTCGTCATCGACGGCATCCATGTCCATGTCGGTGAGGTCACGATCCTGGATCGGCTCTCGCTCGATTTCGACGCGGCCGGCATTTTCTGCGTGATCGGGCCTAATGGAGCCGGCAAGACCTCGATGTTCAATGTCGTCAGCGGCGAGCTTGCCGCAGCATCTGGCCAAATCGGCCTCGGTGATGCGAGCGTCATCGGGCTTGCGCCAAACCGCGTCAGCGGCCTCGGTGTGGCGCGCAAGCTGCAAATCCCGAGCGTGTTTCCCGAGCTTTCGATCGCCGACAATCTGGCCATCGCACTGTGGAGCGGCCGGGCGGCAAAGCTTCAATTGCTCGATCCACGGATACGCCGCTGGACCAGCCCGATGCTGCAAGAATTGCAATCGCGCTATCCGTTTCTCGCCTCTGGTGCGCGCAAGGCGGCCGAGCTTTCGCACGGCGAGCAGCAAATCCTCGAATTGTCGATGGCACTTCTCACCGAGCCGCGGGTGTTGCTGCTGGATGAACCCTGCGCGGGTCTTTCACCGACCGAAACGGCGGCGGTGATGGAAATTGTCCGCTGGGCCGCGCAGCGGCTCGGCGGCGCCGTCATCATCATCGAGCATGACATGAGCCTGGTGAAGGAGTTGGCCGACGTCGTTTACGTGCTGCACAACGGCGCGTTGCTCGCGAAGGGAAGCGTGGCCGCAATCCAGGCAGACCCCAGTGTCCGGGCCGTCTATGTCGGAGGCGAGAAATGAGCGCCGGCCGCCTGGTATTTGAAGGGGTGACCGGCGGCTATGGCAGCACCACCATCGTGCGCGACCTCGGCGGCTCGGTCGAGGCAGGTCAGGTGCTGTGCGTGCTTGGGCGAAACGGCGTTGGCAAGAGCACGCTGATGAAGCTGCTGTTTGGCTACCTGCCGTGTCTGAGCGGCAACGTGCTTCTGGATGGCGAACCTGTTCACGGCCTTGATCCGTCGGCTCGGCGCCGCATGGGAATGACATATTGCCCGCAGGAACGCCCGGTGTTCGACGATCTGTCCGTCCGCGACAATCTGACTCTGATGCGTGCGAGCCGGCAGCTCGCGCCATTTCGGCGCTACTTCGATCGCTTTCCGATCCTTGAGCGCCGCCTGACCCAGCATGCGGGGACGTTGTCCGGTGGGGAGAAGAAGATGCTGTCGTTCGTACGCGGGCTCGCCGAGGACCAGTCGAAGGTGTTGCTCGACGAACCAAGCGAAGGCGTGCAGTGGGAAAACATTCTGCACATGGAAGCGAGCATCAATGAAAGAAAGCGCGCCGGTACCGCTTTCATCGTCGTCGAACAAAATCTCGCCTTCGCGGAGCGGATCGCGGACCGGTATCTGGTGATGGATCAGGGCCGGGCGATGCTGGAAGGCTCGCCGGCTGAGATCGATCGCGGCCAGATTCTGACCCATTTGCATGTGTAAGGCGGCCGCTTCCATCACGGCCGCGGCGCCTTGTCAGAGAAGCCTATATTTTTGCTGATGGCCGGTGTAGGCAAGTCGCGTTATGGAATGCGGCGGAGAACGTCTAATATCGCCGCCAAGATGGCACTAATTTAATGAGTGCCTGTCAGGGAGGTCGTTGTGCAGAAGGTTGCTGTTCGTCCGGCTCCGTCGGCCCCTGTCGAGCCCGTGTTTGGAGCTTCGCTGGCGCGTGACGCAGACGCCGCCGGAAAATACTTCGCCGCCGTCGAAGCCGCCCTGCAGGCGCAGAATACCGAACGGCCGCACGAGGAAGACGGCGCGCTCAAGAGCCGCGCCCGCGTGGTCAAGGAGCAGTTCTTCCGGCGTCACGCCGTCGCGATTTATGACGAGGTGACGGATAAGGGCGCACGCACGCTGCGTGTCTCCGAATTGGTCGCGGCCGCCTCAGCGCGCTATCCGGCGCTGCTGCCGACGCCTGAGCAAATCGCCGCGGAGCGGGCGTTGATGCAACAGAGCGCGAAAGAAGGCCGCGAACTCGATCAGGGGCTCTTCATCGCCCACGTTCTTGCCGACCAGCGCTGCGGCCTGCATCTGATCCACGCGATGCTCAAGCCGAGGCGTGAGGCGCTGGAACGGATTGCCGAATTCCGCCGCACCGGGTTCCTCGACCTCGGCGGCGCCAAGGTTGAGCGCAAAGGCAAAGTTGGCCATGTCACCTTGACCAATGCGAAATTTCTCAACGCCGAGGACGATCGCGCCACGGCGGCGCTGGAGACCGCGGTCGATCTTGTTCTCCTCGACGATGCCATCGAGGTCGGCGTCCTGCGGGGCGGCACCGTGGAGCATCCGAAATACGCCGGCCGCCGTATCTTCAATGCCGGGATCAATCTGACGCATCTCTACTATGGTCAGATTTCGTTCGTTGAATTCTTCATCGAGCGTGAGCTCGGGCTGATGCACAAGATGTTTCGCGGCCACTGGCGGTCGGAATCCTATGCCGAAGATTTTGAGGATTATGTCGAGAAGCCCTGGGTGGCTGCGGTCGAGGCTTTCGCCATCGGCGGCGGCTGTCAGCTTCTTTGCGTCATGGACCGCGTGCTGGCGGAGCCGGGCGCGTATTTCAATCTTCCGGCCAGCAAAGAGGGCTTCATTCCCGGCGCCGCCAATCTGCGGTTTCCGCGGCTTGTCGGAATCAAGTTGGCGCGCGACGGCATTTTCTTCGAGCGGGTTTTCCACGCCGAGACGCCGGAAGGGCGGCTGATCTGCGACGAGGTTGTTGCTGACGGCGAGATGGACGCCGCGATCGAACGCAACGCGTTGCAGCTCGTTCGCGCCGGAATGACCAGCGCAGTGGCGAACCGCAAAGCGCTTCGCGTCGGCCAGGAGTCCCTATCGGCATTTCGCCGCTATTTCGCGACTTACGCCCGGCAGCAGAGTTTGTGTCTCTACGATCCGAAACTCATCGATAATCTCAAGCACAGCTGGAACCCGGGCAATCGGCGTATGTAGCCGAATTGAGTGATCGGATCGGCAGGATCGACCATGAGTTCTCAGGAAACGACTCCCGCTTCGCCGTCGGAATTGAGCTCGGTTACGCGCGTCATCGTTGGCGAGAAAGATACCGTCGGCGCGATGGTGCCGGGCATGCCGTTCGTGGCGGCGACGCCATACCTCGTCGCCATTGCCGAGGGCGCATGCAATCGCCTGGTCAAAGACCAGCTGGAGCCTGGGCAGATTACGGTCGGCACCCGCGTCGTCATTGATCATCTTGGCCCAAGCAAGGTCGGCGCCGAGCTGGTGATCAAGGCCACGCTTCTCAAACGCGAGAAGAACCGCCTCAAATTTGCGGTCCGGATCGAAGATGGCGAGCGTACCGTTGCGGTCGTTGAGCACGAGCGGGCGGCGGTTTCGCTGCAGAAACTCATGAGCGCTCTGGGCTAGGGCGCGGTCGCGTCGCAAGAGGAAGGCATGCGAACGATCGCAGAGATGCTCCGTTGGCGGGCCCGCCGGCATCCCTCGCTCGAGGCGATCTGGTTCGAGGGCAAGACGCA
>JBAUGC010000117.1:0-4903 GCA_049679485.1 Xanthobacteraceae bacterium | reverse complement strand
GCTAGGTACTGCGCGCATCGGCCGGGCATTTGGGCCGATTATGGCGATCTGGTTCTTATCCATCGCCGTGCTTGGAATCGGCGGTATTGTGAAACACCCTGTCGTATTGTGGGCTATCAATCCCTGGTGCGGCTTAAGCTATCTATTCTCACACGGCATCAGCGGCTTTTTGGTGCTTGGCGGGGTGTTCCTCTGCGTCACCGGAGCGGAGGCGCTTTATGCTGACATGGGGCATTTCGGAGCGCGCCCCATACGGCTGGCTTGGTCCACCGTAGTGTTTCCAAGCCTCGTCCTAAACTACGCCGGCCAGGCCGCACTCGTTCTGCACGGCGAGCCCACATCGGGCAATATCTTCTTCAGGCTTTGCCCTTCGGCACTCCTCATTCCCCTTGTCGTGCTCTCCACAATCGCCACGATCATTGCGAGTCAATCGATTATCACCGGCGCATTCTCGATGACACGACAAGCCATTCAACTTGGCTGGCTACCTCGTTTGCAGATCACCCAGACTGCGGCGGAAGGTTACGGGCAGATATATGTTGGGGTCGTCAACTGGCTGCTAATGATCGTCACGATCGGCCTCACGATTGCGTTCGGTAAGTCGGACAATCTCGCTGCAGCCTATGGCATTGCTGTTTCAGCCACCATGCTAATAACTTCGGCGCTGCTGTTTATAGCGATGCGCGAAATCTGGCACTGGAATTTCGCCGCTGCCGGTGCGCTCGCTGGTGTTTTCCTCCTTGTCGATACGGCATTTTTCACCGCAAATCTCACGAAAGTTGCGGAAGGCGGGTATGTGCCGCTACTACTCGCCGGGATCGTTTATTTTATCATGGTAGTGTGGCACGTGGGTGCCACGGCAGTTTCGAGGCGTATCCACGAGAGCGTTGTACCGATCGACACCTTTATGGCGAAAATTCAGAAAGACCAAGTTGCGCGTGTGCCGGGTACTGCCGTGTTCCTGACGCGAACGGAACGTGATGTTCCGCCTGTGATGATTTGGTACCTGAAGCAAAATCGGGCCCTCCACGAGCGGCTCTTCGTTTTGACAGTGAAGATTGAGTCGGTGCCCTGGATCAGATCCACCGAGCGGCTCACCATGGACGAAATCGCACATAACTTTTGGCGCACAAGCGCTCGATTTGGCTTTATGGAGCGACCGGACATTCCCGCCGTGCTGAAACTCGCCCACGCTCACGGCTGCAAAATTGATCTCGACGATGTCACCTATTTCGTTGGGCATGAAACCGTTGTTGCCCGCGAGGATCGCAAAGGATTGCCGCGCTGGGTCGAATCTCTATTCGCCTTTATGGAGCGGAACTCGGTTCACGTCAGTGACTTCTTTCGCTTGCCAGCAGATTCGGTCGTGGAAATAGGACGACAGGTTGCAATCTGACGCCCAGCGATCGGCATGATCAGGTGGCCACCGCCAGCGTCTTCGGTCCTAACCTACTCAAAGACGCGCGAAATCGTCGGCACCAGCAAACTCAATGGGGGACGCGCGACGAACGCGATACGTTTGTGAAGACTGAGCTCCCTATCCCATCTAGCTCGCTGAAATATTTTCGTGTCCGCTTTGGGTCCATCGCGTGATGTCTGCGTCACATCGGCTATGGGCTCAACTTCGGACATTTCCCGCGTCGCACGAAGTGATGCGAAGGGAGAATCGCGACGTCAATTTTTAGCCCGTCATTCGGCGTGCTATTTTGACACGTCGTGTCCGCTCGCTCCAGCACAGAGGATTGGGGTACCGGCAATGTTTTTGGTGTGCTCGCCTACTCGTCTCACTGCGCTTCTGCCAGCGTGGAAGTAAGGAACCTTTCAACGAAATCGGTGAGCGAACAGATTTCGGGCCGTGGGCCGGCTCTCCCGCCCACTGGGAAACCGCAAAGCCGCTCGAGAAAGCGCGAATGAAGGCCGTCCGGTAGCCAATTGGTATGCTTACGTGTTCGCCAAAGGCGGTGAGTTCACCGACGAGTTGTTGGCCTTCAGGCGTGCGCCGGCCGACGGGGTTCGGAACCAAGATCAGCCGTGGAACCCCATCCGGACGAATGCGTAACGGTACTGCAAAGCCTAGCCGCGGTTGAGGTACGACGTCATCGGCCACTCCGGTTTTGCATTTGCGGCAGCCGTTGGAGCCAACGTCACGAGTTTTCCGCCGCGATTCTGCGTGACACCATTCTTGACTTTGTCGTTCTGGCCCTTGGCGTTGAATTGGATGCCGGGACCGATGCTGACATTGTCGGTGATATTTGTCGTACGGATAGCGTCAGCCAGCGCCTTGGGATCGGTCGAGCCGGCGCGCTTGTACGCGTCGGCGGCGACCATCAGCGCCTCGAATGTGAAGACGTGGTTGGCGTTCAGATTGATGCCCGGATAGGCCTTTGCCAATTCGGCTTCGAGTACCGGGGTCAGCCTCTTGTTGGGGTCCTGCCAGGGATTGAGGCCCATTGGACCATCGGAGAGCTTGCCCAGGATCTTGAGATATTGATCCTCGTACCAACCCGGTCCCATGCTCAGAATCCCTTGCGGCGTCCATCGCTGTTTGACTAGCTCGCGCGTTATCAAAATCGCGTCATTGAGACGGCTGGTGACGAGTATGATGTCGGCGTTGGATGCTTTGGCTTTGGCCACCTCGACAGAAAGATCGCGCGCTACAGGGTCGTAAGTGATCTCCTCAACAATTGTGTACGGCATTTTGTATTTCGGCATGATCGCGCCGATGCCCTTCGACATGGCCGTGCCGAACGTGTCGTTCACATGCATGTAGACGGCCGTCTTCGGCGCTGCCCTGGCGATGGCGAAAATCTCTTCCTGGTTGGCGAAGGCATCGTTAAGGATCATTGGCGCGGTGGGAAAATTCCTGAACACGAACCTGTAGCCCTGCTCGGTGATAGCGGGTGAAGCCGCGATATTGATGACGAGCGGCACACCTTTCTGTTCGGCGACCTGGGCGACGGCGGTCGTCTGCCCGGAATCGAAGGCGCCGACTAGGAGCTGCGCGCCTTCGCCAATCAGTTTTTCTGCCCGTGCACGCGCAGTATCGACACTCGATTCGGTGTCGGCGTTCATGATCGCGATAGTGGGGAGACCCAGCGACTTTAATATGCCGGGGGCGATTTCGACGCCACGCTGGCAATCCTGGCCGATGCTGGCCTCGTAGCCCGAGCGCGGCAAGAGGACGCCAACCTTCAGCGGATCACTCTCAGCCCGCACGATCGCCGGCGCGGCAAGGGTAACGGCGCCCGCGGCGGCGCTTCTCAGCAGGCGGCGGCGGTTGAGCAACACGCGTTCGCGAGTCATCGCAGTATCCTCCCGGAATTATCGAAGCGCCGACGCCAATTTTGCAAAAGGGGGGAGCCAAACAAAGAATATATTCTGCTATCCCAACAGCTCATGGCCGGTCTAGATTCCAGTTCTTATACAGGAACTGGTGCACAATGATGCAATCAGCTAAGGAGCCAACCGTCAAGTCGGCGGACCGGGTGCTCGATCTGCTGGAATTACTGTGTTCCGCCGGCCGTCCGCTGACTCATACGGACATTTCCTCCGCACTTTCGATCCCCAAAAGCAGCATGTCCCAGCTACTCGGCAATTTGCGGCGGCGCGGCTATCTCACTTTCCAGGCGGGGCCGAACGTTTATGAACCGGGGCCGGCAGTTGCCAAACTTACGGAAGCTTCAAAGTCCTCTTCAGATTTCCTCGACGTCGTGCAAAACGTCGTTGACGTCATTGCCAAGACGACGCGTGAAACAGCATCGCTTTTACCAGCGTCACGGCGATCAAGTGCAGCGAGTCGTTGTCGCAAATTCTCTGCGTCCGCTGCGATATTGGATGCAGGTGGGCGAATCGATGCCGCTGCACGCGACTTCCGGCGGGAAGGTCATTTTAGCCTCCCTTCAGCAAAGCCAACGAGACAGAATCCTGTCACGCACGAGACTTACAAAGGTAACGGCAAATACGATCACCTCCCACGCGCAGCTCAGAGCAGAACTCGCGGCAACAGTTAAGACCGGCCTTGCCTATTCGCGCGAAGAGTTCGAGGAGGGCGTCATCGGCATCAGCGTCGCTATTTTGAATGACGATCATCAGCCGGAAGGTTCGCTCAGCGTGGTCTTTCCAACAGTCCGGGACAAGGCGAAGCACCGAAAAATCATCATCGACGCGCTGCGCACGGGAAAAGCGCGCCTGGAAGCCGAGCTGGGACATCGCACTACGGCCTCTGCCCGCTCAAGATCGGGCAAATCGCGCGTCTAATGCGGTGCGCCGGGAATGCGATCAGGTCAAATCGATGAGAACTTTTAGCGAGCGTCCGGCCAAGGCTTCGGCGAAGCCGTAACGCGCCTCATTAAGCGGCAGAACGTGGCTGATAAGCCGTTTGAGATCGACCCGCCGATCATTCACCAGGCGCATGGCATGGACCCAGGTTGCGAACAGGCGCCGCCCATGCAGGCCGCGTACGGTCAATCCGCGGTGAAGCCAACGTTCGATATTGAGGTTGATCATTCCCGCGGGGGAGCCAATGAGGCGGATTTCCCCGCCGCCGGCAACAACGTCACCCGCCACCTGTATCGATTCGGCCGCCGCGGAGAAATCGAGGAATACATCGGGGCCATTCGGCAATGCCTGTAGGATGTGGGTTTTGAGATCCCCCGCATCGACGTCGATGCAGAAATCCGCCCCGCATTTTGCCGCCTCGCCGAGTCGCATGGTGTTTCGGTCAGTAGCGACGATGGTATTGGCGCCTAGCGCCCGCGCCGCCATGATGGTCATCAGGCCGATCGGTCCACAGCCCGCGATCACCACATTCATGCCGGCAACGCCGGTACCGTCCATTGCCGCGTGGACCGCAATACCGAACGGCTCAAACATGGCGGCAATGTCAGCCGGAACGCCACGGTCA
>JBAUGC010000116.1:0-3303 GCA_049679485.1 Xanthobacteraceae bacterium | reverse complement strand
TATTTTGCCTTCATCGCGTCAAGCAGACGGTGCGGCCGCGGCAGGCTGACGATATGTGTGGTCTGAATACGGTCGGTATTCTGCTGTAGCGTCATCGGGCGTTTCCTCCTCGCCAAGCCTTATAACGGCCGCGATGTTGGTCATTCCGGGCACGCCCGGCATGACGGCAGCTACGCTGCGGGCTTTTTGGCGCCGGCGAAAGCCGGCGCTACTTCGGCCATGAAGCGCGCCATCTCGTCCTTAACCTGATTATGCGGCTTCAGGCCGACATTGAAATAGAGGATGACCTCGACAAAGCCGGCGGCTTCGACCTTTTTCAGGGTTTCAATGATGCGAGCCGGGGAGCCGAGCAGCACGGAATTCTCAGTCAAATCCTCCGGCCTCACCTTCTGCAGCCGCTCGACCATGTCGATGAAGTAGCGGTAGCTCGGCGGCGCGGTTTTTGGATCGCCCGGGAACGCCGGGATCACGCATTCCTTGTAATAGCGGATCTGGCGGGCGCGCTGCGCGTCTTCCTGGGCCTTGTCGTCGGCAAAATGGGTAAAATAGCTGCACATCAGGCGGCCGGGCTTGTTGCCGTAGCGCGCGCAGGACTCGTGATAGAGATCCGCGACCTGTTTGAGGCCGCCGAAGCTCAGTGCCGCGGCGAACGGCGCCACGATCAATCCGCAACCCAGTCGCGCCGCCAGTTCGATCGACGGTTTCGAGAACGATCCGACATAGGTCGGTATCGGCTGCTGCACCGGTTTCGGCGTGATCCGCACGTCTTCAAAGGAATAGTGCTTGCCGTGATGGGTGATACGCCCGTCGGCCGACCACAGCTCGCGCACCAGCTCAAGGCCCTCTTCGAAGATTCCCTGGTTATCGGCGAACGAAACGTGGAACGGCAGATATTCGCGCTGGTCGTAACCACGCCCGCAGGCAAAATCGACCCGGCCTCCCGAGAGCAAATCGAGCGTCGCCCACTGTTCGGCGACGCGAATGGGATGATGCAGCGGCAGCACCGTCACTGCCGGCGCAAGCCGGATGCGGGTCGTGTTCGCGGCAACGTATGTGAGCACGAGGTCCGGGCACGACAATACGCCCAGCGAATTGAAGTGATGTTCGCCAATCCAGGCTGAATGCATGCCGAGCTTGTCGGCGTAGAGCGCCTCGGCGGTGATGTCGGCAACGAACTGGTTCGAAGAGCGCGGATTGTTTTCGTAGTGATTGTCGCTCAGCGTGAAGTAGCCAAAATCCATGTTTCCCTCCCTGGAGGCCGCTTAGCAGGCCACGCAAGATCATTGCAGAATAGTTGAAACTGCATCTGTTGTAAATGCAATAATTCGGCCGTATAATTCCCTTTGCCCGACACTTGTTTGGCCGGGAATAAAGGGAGTCGGGTGGGGCGAAAACCGCTCAGTCGAGAAAGAACAACGCCGTGAAAAACCCCGCCAAGCTCGATCTCGACGACTATCTGCCGTATCTGGTCAATCGCGTCGGCACCATCATCGCCGATCAATACGGCAGCGAGGCGCTGGCGCCGTACCGCCTAAGCATCCCGATGTGGCGCGTCGTGGCGGCGTTGGCAAGCAAGGGCAGCCTGCGCCAGATCGATCTCGCCGACCTGACCAGCATCGAGGTGTCGACGTTGTCGCGGATCGTAACGCGGCTGGTGCGCATGGGCGTGGTATCACGCACGCGCTCGGCGAGCAGCACGCGCGAAGTGATCGTCAAGCTCACCGCAAAGGGTAATGCGCAGGTCGCCCGCCTGATCCCGATCGCCCGCGCCTATGAAACAGCCGCGATTGCCGGGCTTCGGCCCGATGAACTCGCGGTGCTCAAACGCTGCCTGCGCCGCGTCTATGCCAACATGAAGAATCGGGCGGCGTCGATGAACGCGATACCGCGGCGCGGCCGGCCGCCTGCCGCCGCCGAATAAAGCGCGCCAGCAAACACTCGTTTCGTCGGGAGCCTCGCTCGCAGCCAGCGCTGGCAAAGTGCGCCCGAATGCCGCTTTCCTTCGCGCCGACACTCCCCTAACCTTCCAGCGCGGGTGCCTTACTCGCCGGCCAGTGAACCAACAAGCGTTGCAATAATCCGCGAGGGACGAGATGACCGGCGAGCCGGAAATTCAAGTTTCGCGTCTCTTGGATGAGCGCGGGCTCAGCGCTTTCCAGATCAAGATGCTGCTGTGGACCATCCTGGTAGGAATCATTGACGGCTATGACATCGGCGCCATCGCTTTCGCTGCGCCCCATCTCGTGCAGTCCTGGGGCATCCCGCGGCATGCGCTTGGTCCTGTACTGACCGCGAGCAATATCGGCGTCCTGTTCGGTTCGCAGCTGATGGGTTTCATCGGCGACCGCTACGGCCGCAAGACGGCGCTGATCGCCTCGAATCTGCTGTTCGGCGTCCTGACCTTTGCGGCGGCCTATTCGACCGACCTGACGCAACTGTTCTGGCTGCGCTTCTTCGCCGGGTTCGGCATCGGCGGCATCATTCCGAATCTTGTCGCCATCAACGCCGAGTCGTCGCCGCGGCGATTACGCGCGACGCTCGCCATCATCGCCGTCGGCTGCGTGCCAATGGGCGGCGCATTCGCCGGCTTCGTCAGCGCGACGCTTGTTTCGCATTACGGCTGGCCGATCCTGTTTCAGATTGGCGGCGTCGCTCCGATCGTCTTTGCGCTTGCCGCCAGCTTCGGCCTTTCGGAATCCATCAAGTACATGGCGCTGCACGAACGCCAGCGGCCGCGAATGACGCAACTGCTCGCTTCGATCCGGCCCGACCTGAACGTGCCGCCCAACGCCCGTTTCGTCATCGAGGATGAACAGCAGGTTCCCACTTCCAATCCGATCTATCTGTTCCGCAACGGGCTCTGGCTGATCACGCCGCTGGTATGGTTGCTGTTTTCGCTCAACCTGATGGGCTTCTTCTTTCTCATCAGCTGGACGCCGACGCTGCTGTCGGCCGCGCATGTGTCGCAATCGATGTCGGCGCTGGCCGGAGCAACATTTCAAGTTGGCGGCACGGTCGGCGCGCTAGTGCTCTGCTGGTGGTTGCAGCGCAGCCGCTTCTTCGCCCTTGCGATTCTATTCGTGCTCACGGTGCCGGTGGTCGCTTCGATCGGCTATGCCGGCCTGACGTCGAGTGCGGCGTTGCTCGCGACGACGTTCCTCGGCGGCTTCCTGGTACTCGGCATCCAGGCCGGCCTCAACGTCGCCGGCGCGCTGATCTACCCGACGTCGCTGCGCGCCAGCGGCTCGGGATGGGAACTCGGCCTCGGCCGGCTAGGCTCCATCATCGGTCCGCTCCTCGGCG
>JBAUGC010000115.1:0-2939 GCA_049679485.1 Xanthobacteraceae bacterium | reverse complement strand
GCATAAGGGCATCGAGCATGAACGTGAAAGCGCGCAAGATCGAAATCGACGCTGAAACCGCCGATCTCCTGGAAGCGCGCGCGGCGGCGCTGGGAATTAGCGTCCCGGCGCTCGTCGCCGAACTTGCGGGTGCCGAGCCCATCCTGCCTCCCGGCCTGGCGCAGATGCGGGCCAGGGGCGAGGGGCCGCGGTCCCCGGAATCGCTGGCAGAGGACGAACGGCGGCTCGCCGAGTTCGAGCGTACGCGGATGGGGGTGCCTTGGGATGAAGTAAAAGCCTGGCTGGATAGCTGGGGCTCGCCAAATGTGTTGCCGGCGCCGATGTCTCGCAGACTATGAAATTGATCGTCTCCGAGGCGGCAGTCGCCGACCTTGAGAGACTGCATGCCTTCCTCGCCGACAGAAATCCGCGCGCAGCTTCCCCCCGCTGTGACTGCTTTTATGGTTGCCCCTGAATCGCCTAGCCATTTTACGGATTTCGCTGAACTCAATGCGCGATCTCTTGCTACGTGCTTTTGTTCACAAGCGCCTGCTTATTACGAATACTTTCGAACGTGGACCCATCCAGCATTTTTGGCATCAATTTCTCCCAATCTTCGGCGAATAGAAATCGTTACGCTCGTCGCGTCTGTTCTTCGAATTCGTTCATAACGAATGACGAGAGAGGCCATGTTCGCTGATTATTAGCGGTCTTTTTGCTCATTACACGATAAATATCGAGTTGCGCTACGACTTGAATCGCCAACTCAAACTCATGCGAAGATGCGATGGTATAAGGCACATCGTTGAATACGCTATCTGGAATCTCTGCTTCGGCGAGCTTTTGACGAAGGTGCCGCTCCAGCATTTCATCAACGCGTGGGCTTAGAAAGAACCAATCTTCCAATGTGAGGATCATTGGGTAAATCGGGAGTCCGTCGGGTCGCCATCCCGTCCTTCCATCAAGTGCGCGTTGGATGTTTTTGTAGTGCTGCACTATCGCTTCTGCCATCACGGAAAGATCCTTATCTAAAGCGACGGCGTCCGCCATCGTTTTCGCGCCTACTGTTAGACGCTTAGTCTTGCTCTCAATGAAGAGATGCGCTGTCTTGTCCGACACTACCCAATCGACCCCATGCATCTTCTTCTTGCCCACATAATAGGGTTCTTCGCCTAAGACATTAAAACTTGGCGTCATGCAGAACGCCCTAATGACCTCGCCAATGTAGTTCTGGAATGAGTTTCCGAACGGATTATCAAAGTCTGCGGCTTTAACTAGATCAAAGAAGATGCCCGCCGACGTCCGACGCAGCAAATAGCGTGGTATCGGACATAGGACGCGATCAGGAAACGCCGGATCGAACGCGATAAGAGGAGTGGCCTCCAACGGGTTCCACGCGTAAAGCCAATCGTGATTGTAAGATTGTCGTTTGGCGGTTTCAGTTCTTAGGTCCTCAAGAGTAGAAGTAATTCGACGGAAAAATGCGTTTGATGATTCTGTCGTAATTCCGAGCACGCGATAGTCTTGTTTGATCGACAGGCCCCATTTTTTAATGAAGTGCCCACTCAGAGCCATGCCTAGCTGCAGAAATTGGCGCGCCGTCATACCCATTTCGCGATCGATGATTGCATCAATCGTCTTCTGACCGAATACTTTGTAAGCGCGGACCATCGGATTTGCGCCTCCACCTATCTGCCAAGGAAATTGGCGATGAGCGATTCGGTGAAGCTCCAACAAAACGTCTGTTTCAGGAGATTTGCTTTGAAGGAAGGCAACTTCGTCCAGACGGCGCACAAAATTGACCGCAGCCGCTAAGTCGTTCCACCACCTCAGACTATAGGTCGGTCGCTGCCCCGAGTTGAGTACAATTTCCCTAGCGAGAATATCTAACTCCCAGGGATGCACACTCTCTCTAAGCGGCCCTCTCTTTGACTGATCCAGACCAACTGCGTATTCAGATGCCAAGGGCTGACCGTCGATGATATGACACGAGTAGGCCCACACATCGATGAGGCTCGTAACCAAATCGAAGCCCCGCATATATTCGCGAAACGGTACGTCTTCGTCGAAGAAGGTCATCGTGGCCGCAATTCTCTGCTTGCGAAAAGGCCCACTCAACGCCATCGCGGAGCGGGCCTCTTGTATGGAGTGGGGGATTCGAACTCCCGAAACCCCTGCGGGTCTAACGCCGTGTCAAGGCGCCGCCTTAAGCCACTCAGCCAACTCTCCGCGCATTGATTTAGTACCCGTTCTGGCCGTTGCAAGACTTTGCCGCCTCATGGATTGCCGGACCAAATGACGAATACGGTCTAATCGACGAATCAAAGCGCGGAGCGCGCTCTTTCAGAAAATTTGCGGCGGAAAACATCTTGATTTAGCAGCACAAATTCAAACCCTTTGACTTCGCCGCCGCGATGACGATAACCGCAACCCATCCCGCTCATCGAATCATGAGGGACGCTTCTCGAGACGATCCCTGAAGCGGGGCGGGTGCGGTTCCTGCGGGCGAGGCTCGTAACTTCGCTCCCGGGCGGTCCGGGCATCACAAGCAGTGGACGCAGTTTGCGCCCAAACTGCTATGCCCCGCCGGCATTACGACCGGCGCGCAAGGTGCCTTGCTTAAGCGCGAATGACGGTGCGGGTAACGCCCGCATCCTCTTGTTCGCGTGAAGCGCGGCCTGGGCTGAGCTGGAGCGTTCGCTCGCTCTAGCAAGCGCCGCTGCGAAGCGCCGGAAGGCGAGCGGCTCCCGCACGAGCCGCTGCCGCGCCCGACGCAATCGGCAAACGGCAACGTTTGTCGGTGCGGCGCGGACAATGAATGGTGCGCCTTTCGGCGCTTCGCTTCCATTTCTTGTGGGGGCGAATCTAAAACAGTGGCGTCGTTCTTGATTAGTCGTGATGCAAAACTCGGACGCAGCCGCGCCGCGAGAGCGAGATCGTTTTTTCCCCACCTCTCCCCG
>JBAUGC010000114.1:0-4416 GCA_049679485.1 Xanthobacteraceae bacterium | reverse complement strand
CCAGATATTGTCCAAAGCACAGTCCTTACTGACAACGGCGCGACGGCCTTGTGTCCGTCGCAAAATGTCAGGATGTCATTCGACGGCTCAGTGCGGATGCGCCTCGGCCCAGGGATTGCCGACGGCGGTGTAGATCTTGACCACGACATTCTGGAGCTTGCCGTCGATCTTTCGAACCTGCCGGATATAGATGTTGTGAATCATCTCGCGCGTCTTGGGATCGATCTTTTTCGGACCGCTCGGACTGTTCCACGAATAGCCCTTCACCGCATTCATCGCGGTGTCGGGATCGAATGGTCCATCGCCCTGAGCCGCGATCATTCGATAGATCAGCTCCACCGCGTCATAAGGCGATTCATTGTTCACGCCGATGGCCTGGTCCGGACCAAATTTCTCCTTCATGACCTTTCTGAAAGCGACATTTTCGGGGTTGTCGAGGCTTTGGCTGTAGAAGATCGCGGAATAGACACCGGCGATGCTGTCGTTAAATGCCGGCAGGTCGGGATCGTCGGTCTCGGCGACGCCGATCACCATCGTCGTTCTTACGACACCTTGGGTTGCCAGCGCTGAGTAGAAGCTCACCGATGGTGCGCCGTTTGGCAGGAACGTGGCGACAACGTCAGGTTTGGCGTTGGCAACGCGCTCGGCGAACGGCGCATAGTCAACCGTATTAAGGGGCATATGATCGACCCCGATAACCTCGCCGCCGAGGGCTTTGAAGCGCCGGCTGAAGGTCTCCTCGACATCGCGTCCGGGCGCGTAATCGGCCACCGCGATGTAGGCGCGCTTTTTGCCGCTCTCAATTGCGAAATTCGCCTGCTCCAGCGCCGGTTGCGAAATGTTTTCGCCCGCGCGCACGAAATAGCGCGACATGCGCAGGAGCTGCGGCGCTGCAGAAACTGAGAGAACAGATGGCGTCTTGGTTTCATTGATGACGGGCGCTACCGCCGCCGCCTCGGGTGAGAGGAAAAATCCGGTCAGGATCGACACGCCATCCTTGACGATCAACTGTTCGGCCAGGCTTTTAGCCAAGGCGGGATTGGAGCCGCCGATGTCGCGATAGATGAACTCTACCTCGTGCGAACCCGCCTTGGTTCCGTGCTGGGCGACGTAGACGTCGATAGACTCTCGCAGCTGCTTGCCGGCTAAAGCATACGGTCCGGAAAATTGACCGATCACGCCAACTTTCACCGGCGAGCCCGCAGTCGTGCCGACGGTCTCCAGAGCCAGCGTCAGCAGTGTGGCTGTCGCGACAAGATTGACGAGGCGCCAATTCGGCACGGTCTTCCTCCCTCTAAGGTTGGCATATGCGCTGCTGATCGCGCACTTTTCACATTTCCGCACAAACGAGTCGCTGATGCAACCAGCGCTTCGGCAGAGGCCCGGACAGTAGGCGTGCAGCAGTCCGGATTACACCGCGCCAGCTTGCGCCGCGTATGCCGGCGGCGCTGCGTCTATAATCATCGCGCGGTTCAAAACCTTGTCTTTACGTAACGCGATCGCTTCAGCGTACTCGGGCGAGCGGTACCACGCCTCCGCCCTTTCGCGCGAATCGAATTCGAGGATGCTGATCATGTTCGGTCCTGGTCCGATGCTCGGACCCTCAATGAGTGCATTGTTGAAACTCAGGGCCCTGTAGCGCCCCGCGAATTTAGCGACGCTGGCCGCTGCAACCCTTCGGTAGTCCGGAACGAAATCAAGGTTCCGCTCTTCGATCCGTTCGAAAATTACCCACGCCTTCATCTTTGCGCTCCTTCCCCTCCCCGATCCCGCACCATCGCCGCTTCGGCCGATGGGCCATCGATATCCTGCGGCGAAGGCTCGGTTTCGTTCTACTTTTCGGTTGCCAAAAAGAACAGCAGCGCCGCCTGGTTGCTCTAGAGCACTCCTTCGCGTGCGCGACGACGCGTCTCGGCGAGCGTTGCAGATATTGCTGCAACGTAGCTGTCCTTTACAGCGTCGCCATACTGTCGTTCGTCGTTGGATCCCTCAGCAATGCCGGGAAACGTTAGGGCGAACGTGAAGGTCAACAGCAGGCCACGTTTTGAATCACTAATGACGTTGGTGATCCATCCGCCGTTCGGCGGGTCTACGCGTTCGAAATAGACTTCTACCTCAGGCGTGAAGACGATGCGTTCACGCATCACACTACCGCGCAAATGCACCTCACGCAAAAATCCATCGTCAAAACGCTCCAGGATGCGGCATTCTTTCATCGCAGGGACGAAGGGCACGGCGTATTCTGCCTTCATTACCAGCCCTTTCCACATCTGCTCCCGGCTTATGGAAATCGCCTCCCCTGCAGGATTGACCTCAATGGACGAAGAGATCGCGTACATTGTCTTTTTCCTCTTTTACCTTGGGATCCGAAGCTCTTCTGACCAAAGGCTGTGAGCGGTCTTCACGCGATGGAACTAAACGAGACCGATTTGAGACCTCCATCAACGACGACGTCGGCGCCGTTTACATATAAGGCACGAGACGAGGCGAGGAAGGCTGCGATGGAAATCAACGGAGAAATTGGTCGGGGCAGCAGGATTTGAACCTGCGACCTGCAGTACCCAAAACTGCCGCGCTACCAGGCTGCGCTATACCCCGCCCAGCGCGCCGCTGAATACAGGTTTCGGCGGTTGCCGGCAAGTTCGGCAGCCTCAATGACTGCCTAAGACCGGGCTCTCGACGCGGTCGCCCGGCGCAATGCCGAGTTTATGCGCCGTGCCGCCGATCACCTCAAGGACGGCGCGCACCGGACCGCCGGAAGGGATGGGGCGGTCGGAAAGCGGTTCGGTGTTTTCGGCAATACGCAGGATGCGACCATCGCTGCGGATAAAGATCATATCGAGCGAGATGTAGGTGTTGTGCATCCAGAACGACACCGGCTGTTCGCGCTCGAAATCGAACAACATCCCGCGCTCTTGCGGCAGTTCCTTGCGGAACATCAGGCCGCGCGAACGCTCGGCATCATTGGTTGCAAGTTCGACGGTGAAGGCATGAATGCCGCTCTTGCTGACGACCTGGAGCGTCGCCTCCGCCGCCGACGCCGGCATGCCCAGCGCGGCGAATAGAACGATTAGCCCTGCTGCGGCGAGGCGGGATAAGGGCTGGCCCCGGAATCTCAAACGCGCGGTGAAGGCAGCTAGTGGGAAGCGGGACCGAGCGGCCCGCTCTCGGGACGGACTTCGGCCGCCATCATTCCCTTGGGCCCGGGCCCATAACGGACGAGCACGAACTGGCCCGGACGCAGTTCGGTAATGCCGAACCGGCGCAACGTCTCCATGTGGACGAAAATGTCCGGGGTCCCTTCCCCGCGCGTGACGAAGCCAAACCCGCGAAGCCGATTGAACCATTTTACCTGTGCCCGTTCGAGACCGCTGGTGGGGGTCACCGTAACATGGGTTCGCGGCGGCGGCATCTGCGCCGGATGGATCGCCGTCGATTCGTCCATCGAGAGCACGCGGAATGCCTGCAGGCCTTTCGGCCGCGGCAGCACCTCGCAGACCACCCGGGCGCCTTCGTATGCAGTTTGATATCCGTCGCGGCGCAAACAGGTCACGTGCAGCAGCACGTCCGCCATGCCGTTGTCGGGAACGATGAAGCCGTAACCCTTGGCGACATCAAACCATTTGATGACGCCGGCTACCTCGATGACGTGGGCTGCGGCGTCGTCGGGAAAATCGACATCCGGCTCAAGCCCCGCCCTGGTGGATTTTTGTTCGATCCCGTCCGACGTCATGACGCCGAGGCCGCCGCCGCTCTTGTGGTGACGCCCCATACGGGCGCTGCACGAATCTCTAAATCGAGGATAACACCGACCATCGAAGGGAAAAGCAAAAAATGCAGTGAATGTGTAAAAGCTCACAACCTGTGAACATCGCTGGATGAAGCACAATCGACGAACGGCTCTAGCACCGTGCCGATGTCGTGGTGCACCACGAGGTCGGCAATGTCGTCGAAGTCGGTCGGATCGCGGTTGATAACGATCAGCCGGGCGCCATTGCGTTTAGCCATCAGCGGAAATCCGGCCGCTGGCCAGACCACGAGCGAAGACCCGATGGCCAAAAACAGATCGCAGGACAGCGTCAGCTCTTCCGCCCGCCGCATTGCGGCATCGGGCATGGCCTGCCCGAACGATATGGTCGCGGTCTTGATGTAGCCGCCGCAGGCGGGACAATCGGGAGCACAGCCGTTGCCGGCATCCATCCGCTGTCGCACCCAGGATAACTCGTAGCGCTGCTCGCAATCGAGGCACAGGGCGTAGGTCGTGTTGCCGTGCAGCTCGACCACGTGTTCGGGTGCGATGCCAGAGTCTTGGTGCAGGTTGTCGATATTCTGCGTAATGACCGCCGGGACCTTGCCCAGCCGATGAAGGCTGGCGAGCGCGCGATGGCCCCGCCCCGGTTTGGCATGACCGAACTC